>CAMOFI010000030.1 GCA_946613135.1 uncultured Bacteroidales bacterium | reverse complement strand
TGTCTTCGCTATCTGTTTGTTGTTCTTGTTGACGCTGCTGGCGGTCAAGTTCTTCGAGTTGGTCGATGTGGGACATGCAAAGGGTAAAGTTTAAGGGTTTGAGGGTTTTAGGGTTTTAGGGTTGAAGGGTTTTAGGGGTTAAGGGTTTTAGGGTTTTAGGGTTTGAGGGTTTTAGGGTTTGAGGGTTTGAGGGTTTTGGGTTTGAGGGTTTAAGGGTTTTAGGGTTTGAGGGTTGAAGGGTTTGAGGGTTTGAAGGGTTAAGGGTTTTAGGGTTTAGGGGTTTAGGGGTTTGAGGGTTTGAGGGTTTGAGGGTTTGAGGGTTTGAGGGTTTTAGGGTTTTAGGGTTTTAGGGGTTAAGGGTTTTAGGGTTTTAGGGTTTGAGGGGTTAAGGGTTTGAGGGTTTAAAGGTTTAAGGGTTTGAGGGTTTTAGGGTTTGAGGGTTTGAGGGTTTGAGGGTTTGAGGGTTTGAGGGTTTTAGGGTTTGAGAGTTTGAGGGGTTGAGGGTTTAAGGGTTTGAGGGTTTTAGGGGTTTAGGGTTAAGGTTAAGGTTAAGGTTAAGGTTAAGGTTAAAGTTAAGGTTAAAGTTAAGGTTAAGGTTAAGGTTAAAGGGTTATTTGCGGATAACTTCTATAGATCCGTTGCGCTGGATGAAGCCGAAGTCGCCCTGTGCGTCGAAACGGAAGAAATAGGTTCCGTCGGGACAGTCACATTCGTTGGGATTCCAATCGTCGAGGTGCGAGGATATATTTTCACGTTTGAAAACCAGACGCCCCCAGCGATTATAGATACGGAGTCGATTGAGGGGATAGAGGCCATATTCGACGAGGTTGACGACTTGCCAGAAGTCGTTGTGGCCATCGCCGTTGGGAGTGACGACATTGGGGAAAGAGAGGTAAATGTTGACAAGGTTGATGTTTTTTGTTGTGGTGTCGACGCAGTAGTGGTGGTCGCCTCTGAGAGTAGTGAAGTATCGTGTGGCGACAAGCATTACGTCGTGGTCGCCTACCTGGCTGTCGCCTTCAGGCCATAAGAACTGCGGGTTGACGGCGTCGGACGAGTCGTAGGGGGGATCGTCGTCGACGCTTTGTGGGAAGAAATACCACTTGTAGGTATTGGAATCGAGAAGAGGGATGGTAAGGTTGGTAAATGTAGTTGAGGGGTCGATATTGGTTGGTTTTAGTGGCTGCCATTCGAAGTCGGGCTGTGGCAATGGCAGCACTTGTACGGCACTGTTCCACACGACAGTGTCGTAGCAGCCGTCAGGGCTTTCGGCGATGAGTGTCAGTGAGTAAATGCCGCTGTCGGGATAGGAATGTACGGGATTGGTTAGGGAGGAAGTGGAGTCGTCGCCGAAGAGCCAAAGGAGAGAGCTGTAGGCGACAGAGAGGTTTTTGGTATAAAGAGTGAGGGGCTGGCAATGGAAGAGAGAGGAGTCGTTTTTGGTCCATGCAAGGGAGTCGACAGAGAGTAGTGCATCGGCACGGAAGTCGGGGTCGTAGAATTGTACGTCGATGGAGACGATGCTGTCGCAGCGGTCGACAGAGAGGAGAGAGTCGACAATGAGACCTGTACTGTATAGGCTGTCGCGGTAAGAGAACAACTGGTTAGGGCAGATATATTCTGTAAAGTTGTTGTCGAACACAGGTTTTACGTCAAGATGTTGGACTGTGACGCTGTCGCACCCATCGCTGGTAAGAGCCGAATCGACGTAGGTTCCCGGCGAAGAATAGTAGTTGTTGTTGAAGAAGAAGGTCTGGTTGCTGCAGATGGTGTCGTAGCGTTGTTCGAGAAAGGATTGGTTGATAGTGATGTTCATAGTGACGACACTGTCGCACATGAAGGTAGAGAGGAGGCTGTCGGTATAGATGGTAGAGGACCAGAATATGGTGTCGCGATAGTGATAGCCCGACGAGGAACAGGAGTAGCGGTCGACGCTGATGTTATAAGAAGAAGCGACCTGGAGGTTGAGGCGGTAGATAGAGTCGCAACCGTGGATCGAAGTAAAGGCATGGACATAGTCGCCGGCCACAGAATCGTTGAAACCGAAGTAAGTATAGGAGCGCCCGTCGCATATGCCGCCGTTGATGGATGTGTCGAGCGTAGGATGCACGGTGAGGAAGACGAAAGTGGTGACGATGCTGTCGGGTCGGTATTCGGTGCGGACAGTATAGAGCCCCGTCGAGGTGTAAACAGAGTCGCGGAGGGCGAAGGTGTCGCCGCCGCAGATTTCGGGATAGACGGTGTCGAAAGCAATACAAGGGCTACGCATCAGGATGGTCTGCACAGTGTCGTCGCTGCAACTGCCGTTAGCCAGGGACGCACGGAGGCTGATGTTGAACTCGCGCGAGGGGAACTGGTGGATTGGGTGTTTGTCGGTAGAGGTCGTCCCGTCGCCGAAGTCCCACAGGTAGTCGTCGCATTCCATCGACGTAGGTTGAGTGTTGTCGGCATCGAGGGTGACGCAGCTGAGGTTGTGGAACTGCACAACGACGTCGCACCCGTTGGTATCGACGATTTCGTAGCTATAGTTGGCGTAGGGGAAGATGTCGCCCACCACGGCCGTTTTTTCGAAATAGCAGTTGCTGCCCGAGCTGCCAAGGAAGTGAGCGCGGCACTTGTAGATGCCGTTCTGCGAGGAGGAGAAGGTGCGTGCCGTCGAGAGGATCACATCGGCACTGTCGACATTGAACCACTCGTAGCGGAACCCCTCGGGGGCGGTGAAGGTGTTGCTGGAAACAACGCCGCAGACATTGGGTGCCACCTCCTTTTCGGCACATTCAAGAGTAAAATAGGCGTATCCGAAATGGCCCATTTCTGCGCAGTCGTAAGTGGTCAGTTTAAAGTATACTCGTTGTCCGTGGAGTGGTGCCAGGTCGATGCCGATGGCTGTCCAGTTTTTCCACAGCACGGTGTTGGTGTCGTAGTGGAAAAGGTTCCACCCCAGCGAATCGCTGGATATGAAGTCGGCAGCGTAACAGTCGGGGTCAATGTCATTGCCATTGACATCGACAAGCGACAACCGGAAGCGCGGCTGCATTGACGGCGAATGGTTAGGATTTTCGAGGACTGCGGCATAACGCAGCAGCAGTATCTCCGACTTTGTGGTGTCGACATCATACTCGTAGGTGATGCTCTCGGCTTCGCCGCCGATGTCCCAGTTGCCCAGCCTTACCGACTCAGGGAACCCGGGACAGACGCATCGCAGCTGATTGCCGGTGCGGGGGTCGGTAGCCAGAGTGTCGTCGATGATCGTGTGATGCGAATTGATGTCGTCTGGTCCATAGTCGACCATTTCGCGATATTCCTGTGGGTCGTAGAACCGTCCGTGGTAGGCAGTGGCGAAGCAGGAGTAGATGTCGCCAAAGTCGACGCACTTGTCGCCGCCGGCGCAGAATTCGAACCATGTGGTGTCGATACATGCCACCGAGTTGTTGGTAAAGAAAACATAGTATCGCTTGCCGTATACGAGGTTTTGGAGGTGTGCCACGCGCTGGTTGCAAACCACAGAGTCCATCGGTCCCTGCTTGTCCCTTCCATAGTGGCAAATCCACTGGGTGGCACCGCTGTTGTCGTCCCACGTCAGGCGGCACGTGGTGTCGGTTTTCAGCGACACTTCGATGTTCGAAATCGTGTGGAATGTGGTGCGGAATTCGAATCCCCCACCCGTAGTCGTATCGCCCGCCGAGCTGTAATCCAGCCTTATCTGGCCGCTGCGTGCAGTGACCACGATGTCGTCTTGTGTGCCGTTGCTCCAGAGCCATTCGTCCGTAATGTGGTCGATGATATAGAGGTAGTCGTTGTCGCCAAAATTGGCCCATCCTCTGAGCGTTATTGCGCCACCAGATGAGGATTTGAGGACCACAACATGGCGGTCGTTGTATAGGTAATCTTTTGAGGATCCGCCGTCGCGAATGGTGTAGCACTCGTCGATGTCGAGTACGCGTGTGGAGTCGACATTGTAGGGCAGTACAAAGATGGTGGTGTCGCAGGTAGTGACGAAGCAGTATTTTACAGGTTTCAGACAGAGGAGCGAAGAATCGTTGGAGGTGAGATAGCACACATATTGGTGGTCGGGCAACAGGTTGTCCATGAAGAGGCTTTTGGCAGAGACAACGATAGTGTCCAGTTCCTTTTCCGTTGGGCCGTAGGCTACGGTCCACCGCGTGGCGCTGGTGGTGTCGTTCCATAGCAATGTTGCCGACGTGCAAGTGACGTTTTGTGCGCGGACGTCGAATATTTTGTAGTTGAACGAGACGTCCAAGTCGAATCCTCTTGCATAGTCGGCAGGCGAGGTGCCGACGCGCTGCTGGAAATTAATGTTGCCCATTGGCGAATAGAGTTTTATATAGCCTGTGCCGCCATACCACGATCCGCTGATTCCGTCCGAAATCCATATGCTCGAATTGCCCAGGTCGTAGTAGCCCTCGATGGTCAGCCCCTGGTTGTTTTGAGACAGGAGAGTGAAATTGTTGTCCGAATTATAGAAGAGGTTTCCTATGCCCCCAACGTCAGTAAAGTGGTAGCAGCGGTCGGGCGTCAGCGTGGCGTCGTGTGTCATATATGGTGTACCTCTGCCACACCGGTTAAGGTAGTAGTTGCGGTAGGGGTCTATATAGCGTCCGTCGTCGGTGGGCATAATGACACCGTAGATGTTTTCGAGCACGCACGACGGGTTTTCGATTGTGTTGTATATGCTGTAGAAATACTGGCGGTTTCGTTCCAGTCCCGTCATTGTATACTGCTTCGCCGTTGTTGTCACCGTGGTCATCGAGTCGATGTTGGTTCCATAGCTGAAGTTCCACTGTGTGGCAGCGGAAGTGTCCTGCCAGGTTATCGTGACAGTCGAGTCGGTGAGATTGGTAGTGTCGGGATTGAAAACCATTGACGGGAAGCGGATCCACATCCAAAATCCACGGTCCTGCAGGGCTTCGTTGGTTTTGAGTTCTATGGTCATCTCGCCTGTATCTTCCCATCGTTCCCATCCCCACCATAACTGGCCATCATGAGCATTGGATACATAGAGATTGTCGCTTCGGTCGGAATAGCCCACAGTACCCGATGTGTAGTAGAAGAACCCCTCCCCCGTCGTGGAGCGGATGACGAGTCGCGAGGTGTCGCTCGGATAGTAGTCGCCCGATCCGCCAGGATCGTAGACATAGTAGCACTGGCCGGGTGCGATATACACTGTGTCGTCGCCGTGAGGTGTCATCACAATAGCATCAGTCCCCAGCGTGGTGAAAAAATTCTGTGGCACATTGCATTGCGTGGTGCTAGTGGCGTAGATGCTCACCGTGTAGTCGGTGTTGGGTGTCAGATTCGTCATCGTATAGTTGCGCGTTGTCGTAGATATGGTGGTCGTCGTGGTGCTACCCACAGGGGCGTATGCCACCATCCATTGCGACGCACCGCTGTTGTCGGTCCACGTCACCGTGGCACTGTTGTTTGTCACGTGCGTAAATTTGACGTTTTCCACATTGTTCTGCATACGGTCAACGGTGAAGCAGAATCCCTGACGCGTACTCCTGTTGTTGCTCGTAAAGCGCAGACGCATATAGCCGTTATTGCTTTGGAACCTCATCCTGTCGTTGTTGGAAAAACGATTGTACCATCCGTCGCATTCGCTCCAATAGTCGTCATATTCTGCGTATGGCTGATAGCTCATGCGGTCGTATCCGTCGTAGGTATTCATACCGAATTCAGCTTCGTTGCCGCCAAAGAGCCATTGGCCGTCGAGGACAAAGTCGCTGTGGTCGCTAGTCATTATCACCAGCACCGACGTGTCGCTGTTGAAATAGTTGTGGTTTTGGCCGCCGGCATCCCATATCCTGTAGCACATGCCTGGTTGGAGGATCAGTGTGTCTGTGTCACGGAAAGGCATCAGCACTTCGCCGGCAGGGAGTCCTTGGGTGATGAACCCTTTGCGTTCGCTGAAGAGGCAAGCGCCCTCTGATGTGCCGTTGGTAATGTAGTAAACATATTGTGTTGCAGGCAGCAGGCTGCCAAGGTTTGCCTGCGTGGTCGTCACGGTCATCGTCTGGAAGCTTTCCTCACTCAACCCGTAGTGTACTGTCCATTGCGTGGCGCCGCTGTTGTCGTTCCACGCTATGGTTGCCGTCGTGGTGCCGACGGCGACAGTGTGCAGGTTGGTTATCGAATCGTCCACCTGCAGCACCATCAGTTCGAAACCCTGTGACGTATTCTGCACATCGCTCTGGAAATAAATCACTATCGAGTCGTAAATACTCGACACCTGAATATCGTAATTGTTGTAATTGTATTCGAACTTTTGTCTGCCGTTGTCTATCATCAGACGGTCGTCGCCCGTAAGCATGCAGCGTCCTTCGATGCGAAAGCCATTATGGTTAGCCGTACGCAGCACAAGTTTCGAGAAGTCGGTGTTGAAGTATCCTTTCTCCTTGCCAGCATCGAGTATGGTGTAGCAGTGGCGCGGTTCGATGGTGTCTATCGCCACACCACGGTAGGGCATCAATATGGTGTCTGTCAGACCCTGCGTGATGAAGCCGTGGCGTGCTGGCACGTCGCAATCTGTCTGTTTCACGTTGCCCTCAATCGTATACACATATTGCCGTCCTGGCTCCAATCCGCTGAGCGTAACTGCCGGAGCCGTCACGCTAATCTGGCTCCAGCGGCCTTCTTCTGACGCATACCTCACAGTCCACGAGGTCGACAGCGTTGCGTCACTCCAGCTTATCGTTGCCGATGTTGTGTTCGTCGACGTAACAGTAGGCGTCAGGTAGCTGTCGTTCTCGGGTAGCACGTCGTAGGCATATCGTGTGTTTCCGTACATGTAGGTATTCACCCACCCTTTCGGGAACCATCCATAGTAGCTCTGTTCTGTCGTCCGGTTCCAATAGTAATGATATTCGCCCCAGTTGTCGCCCCAAGGCGTACGACGGTTTGTTGTAAACTCACCATTCAGTGTCCTGAAGGTGCCCGTCACGTATACTCCATGGCCATCGTTAAAGAAATAATCATTTGATACCGACATCATGTTGACACTTGCCGAGTCGCCCGTAGGGCCAGTCAGAGTGTAGCAAATGCCGGCAGCAAGAGTATCGGACTGCCAATGGTCGGGCTGCATAATCAACAGCGTAGAGTCGTGTTGCGGAATGAACCATCCATATTCCCTATGCATGCATTCTACCACGTTGTCTACCACGTAGTAGCGACAATAGCGACTGCTCATCAGGTTGTCGATAGTAATCGACTTGCTATTAGTAGTCGCCGACATCATTGTATCATCGTTCCACGTATAGTAGACCGTCCACTGCGTCGCACCAGAGCGCGAATCTTCCCACATCAGGCGTACGCTCGTAGTGCTCAGCGCTGTGTCGTACAAATTGTATATCGACGATTGGTGTTCCAGTTTAATTTCAAAGCCGTCAAAGGTGTTGTAGCTGTTCGAGTGGAAATGAATCAGCGCGCGGTTGGTCCAGAAGAAGATTTCGCGCGTTCCGGACCCGTCCAGATAGTCGCTCCCATACCAGTCCACAGTGTCCTGGTATATCCGCATCCAGTCCTTCCCGTCGTTCGTGTGGCCCAACTCGTATTCGCACTGCAGATAGAACGGCTCTGTGCCAATGATGTAAAGATAGGAATCTTCATTGTTCCTGTATTTGCCCTCGCCACCCGGATCCAATATCCTATAGCATCCCGTAGACGTCACATAAAGCGTGTCCACCCCACCTTCGGGCATGACAACCGTTGTCTGTGCTTTTAGAGATGTTGCGAAGAATAAGCACAAACACAAGAAAAAGAATGCTCTATTGCTTATCAATGAGGGAACAAAACTCCTTTTATATTGTCGTATATCCACAAGCCGCATTGTATAATAATCTGTTTATCAACATACAACCACACAATAAACTCTTTATTAAAATATGCAAATATAATAAAAAAACTGATACGACAATTAAAAGACACCTATAAAATCATTATTTCAAACGCAAAATATACATATGTGGCAACAAGGAAACGCGCAGTGGTTTCATACACTTCGCGATGCCGGTCGAGGTTGCGCGGGTCCGTTCCCCACTTCACTTTCCTTTGGGATAAAACAAGTAATATTTCTTCACTGCCTTTTCGAGAAAATGACGGTCAAGTTGGTCGCTCGACTCGCTGATGTCCCTGCAGCTCCCGTCCTTATACAATATACGTATCTCGCTGTCGGAGAAGGAATAGCTGCGATTGACCAGACTCCCCGTGCCGACAAAAAAGAGCGCCTCCTCACGGTTCATCGACTCTTGCTGCATCACTCGCTCTATGTGGCGCTCCACCTCCTCTTCACCAAAGCTCTCGCCCCTCTCCTCTACCTTCGGCAAACGGCGCCACAAAAGCCTGCCGCACAGAGTCGACAGTACCCTGTCGGAACAACGCTGCCAAACCTTGACGGTCGACATGACATCGGCATCGTCGATAGAGGCGTAGAGGTCGAGCAGATGGGCATCAGCGACAAAATCGTCGGCATCGTACTGTCGGCCGAGGAAGGCGAGCAAAGGCTCGTATCCGCCCAGCTTTACACCTTGCCCCAGCAGCTGTCTGGCTCGAGCCAATATGCTGTAGAACAGATTGTCGGCAGCAATCACCGTCTTGTGCAGATAGACCTGCCAGTACATCAGGCGGCGCGAAATGATGAACTTCTCTATTGAATATATGCCTTTCTCGTCGACAACCAGCACATCGTCCTTAACGTTGAGCATATTGATGATGCGCTCGGTGCCGACAATGCCCTCGCTGACGCCTGTGAAGAAGCTGTCGCGTGCCAGATAGTCCAAGCGATCCATATCCAGCTGCGAGGAGACGAGTTGATGGAGGAAATGGCGCGGATAGGTGTCGTCGAAAATTTCTATTGCTGTCTGCAGGCGGCCACAGAATTCCTCGTTCATCTTTTGCATAAAAAGTCCCGTCAGATACTCGTGGTGCACGTTGCACAGCACCTTCTCCGACGTGTGCGAGAAGGGACCGTGACCCACATCGTGCAGCAAGATGGCCAGTTGCACACCCAGCGATTCCTCGTCGCTTATGGCCACCCCCTTTGTGCGTAGCACCGATATGGCTCGCTTCATCAAATTCAGAGCCCCAAGCATGTGGCTGAAACGGCTATGCACTGCTCCGGGATAGACCAGATAGGTAAATCCAAGTTGCTTTATGCCACGCTGGCGCTGAAAATAGGGATGCTCGATAACGTCGAAAACCAGGTCGTCGTCGATAGTGAGAAACCCATAGACGGGGTCGTTGATTATCTTGCGTTTGTTGGTCATAGTCCTTGCTATTTGATAGTGGAATTCAATTGGTCGCGCACCGAGGGGTGGGCGATGCTGATGAGTGCTTTGGCACGCTGCTGCAAGCTGAGTCCGTAGAGGTTGACAGCTCCCTGTTCGGTGACAACCCATTGCACCAGTGTGCGCGGAGTCACCACCCCTGCTCCAGGGGCCAGCGTCGGCACTATCTTGCTCACACCTTTCGACGTGATCGACGGCATGGCTATGATAGGCACTCCTCCCTCGCTATATGTTGCTCCAAGGATAAAATCGAGCTGTCCACCGCTGCCGCTGAAGATTCGCGTACCCATCGAGTCGGAACAGACCTGCCCGCTGAGGTCGATCTGAATGGCCGAATTGAGGGCCACCACTCGCGGATTCGACGCAATAACAGCAGGACTGTTGGTATAGCCCACATCCTTCATCAGCACATCGGGATTGCGGTCCACAAAATCGTACAGCCGTTGCGACCCTTTCAGGAACATGGCAACAAGCTTGCCGCGATCGGTGTGCTTGCAGCTGCCGTTGATGACTCCTTTTTCGACTAAAGGAATGACGCTGTCAGAAAACATCTCAGAGTGGACACCCAGATTTTTGTGCCCTCCGAGCTGCGACAGCACCGCAGTAGGTATGTTGCCGATACCGATCTGCAGCGTGGCGCCGTCGGGGATGAGTTCTGCACAGTGGCGTCCAATGGCTATGTCCGTGGCGCTTAATGGCGAAGGTGCAGCGGGGTTGAGAGGTGTGTCGTGGCGCACAAAGGCATCGATTGCCGACACCGGAATACGGGCATCGCCAAACGTGAAAGGGACGTATCTGTTCACTTGTGCGACGACAACACGTGCTCTCTCTATGGCTTCAGGCATATAGTCGACCGAGGTGCCGAGCGACACATAGCCTTCGTCGTCGGGCTCACTGACCATCAGAAAAACGACGTCGCATCCCACGGCACCTGAACGGATCATGCGTGGAGTCTCGCTGAGCGAACACGGTATATAGTCGGCACGGCCAGCCTGCGTGGCTTCGCGCACATTGCCGCCGACAAAGAACGAGTCGAGACGGAAAATGCCGTTGTACTTAGGATGCGTATAACCGGCATAGCCCTCTGTATAGAAATGCGATATAACGATATCGTGAAGCGCCGACGCTCCGCTCCTACCCTCCTCCATCTCATGGTCGGCACGGCGCACGAGGGCTTCAATCAGATGTTCCGGTGCACCGCTGACGCATGGCCAGTGGATATGGTCGCCCGGACGGACAAGCATCGCGGCTTCATCGGCAGAAATATATGTCATTGTTGCGGGTTGTTGTTTTCGAAAAGGATTGGAAGTGTGAACTCTACTCTTACGGGCTTGCCATTTTTCAGACCCGGACGCCATGGTGGCATGTTCTCAACCGCCTCGACAGCTGCCCGTCCGCATCCGCCTCCGATATCATGCACAAGGCGGACATTGCTTATGGAACCGTCCTTTTCGACAATAAAACGCACATACACAACACCTTCAATACTCTCTTCTATAGCCTCGGCAGGATAGTCAAGGTTTTTTGACAGATAATCTCCAAGGGCTTTGTCGCCTCCCTGCGGCGAGGGCAACTGCTCCACAAAAAGGAATATCGACTCGTCCGATTCGGTCTCTACCGGCTCCATGGCAAACACAGAGGAGTCCGAAAGGCCAGACACACCGAAAGCATTGTCTTGCAACGCAAGCCAGCGTTTCATTGAATCAATTTGCGACTGTGTGAACGACGTTTGGCCGTATATGTCAACATAGCCTTCAAGAGGTTTTCCTGATCCCGACGGAGCAAGAGTGACAACCTTGAAGATGTCGGTGCCGAAACAGCTTATTGTGCTGTATGGACCGCAGAAAAGCATCACACCGTTGCTGTCGACAACCCCCCGTTGCCCGTCGTCGAGCAGCACCAACCCATAGCGGCCTCCCATCGGGCTATAGTCCTTGTAGATGCATGGAGCGACAATGCGGCCTACCGGGTCGGCAAACCCTATGTGCGAATCCTTATTGAGCTTGAACAATCCACATTCCGTTTCCGAAATATGGTCAAACTCAAGCGGCTGAATGACTTGACCGGCAAGGTTGACAATACCATAATGGTTGTCGGCCTCGACAACAAGCAGTCCATTGGCAGAACAAGAATGCAATTCGTATTTATACGACAACTGCCTTAATGCGCTGAGGCGCACACGATTGATCTGCCGTGACAGAATCTGGCTTTGAGCTCCAGCTGCAAGCGGCAGGAATACTGCAATATATATTAGGATTTTACGCATAGAAAGCTGCATAGATGATTGATTTTTTGTTGTATTAGTCTATTCCACAACGTCATGAAGGATGCCTGCGGCATCGGCGACGAGTTCCGTACACGGTTTCTTGCCCATCTGCAACAGACGCCCGCAAACGATATCGCCCTCTTCCGAACGGAATCGTTCAATCAGCTGACGCACGTCGGCGGTATGGCCTGTCAGGCCGCACACCATTGCCATTGCACTGACACAGCCACACACCTCGCGGCAACCCGAAAGGCCCCGTCCGAAAGGAGCAGCCATATTCATTGCATCCTGCGACCCTATAGGCAGCTTGTCGGCATAGGCCATAACGACAGACTGGCAACAGTTGCACCCCTGCTTGTGGAGCACACGGGCCTTTTCGATTCGTTCTTGCTTTTCCATGTTTTTCAATGTCTTATTGGTATCAGATTCCTTTTCCAAGTTCCTTCCACATTTCCCAAATGGCTATTGCTGCCGCACAGCTGACATTGAGGCTGTGTTTGGTTCCATGCTGAGGTATCTCTATCGACCCGTCGCAAAGAGGCAGGATGCTTTCCTGAACTCCCTCAACCTCGTTTCCGAAAACCAGTGCCACCTTCGACAGTGCGGCGGGCATTTCGTCCATGCCAAGCTTGATGCTGTCATGAGCAATCTCGACAGCAAAAACCCTGTATCCCTGTTTTTTGAGCGCAAGCACACACTCCACGCTGTCCTCATGATAGCTCCATGCGACGCTGTCCTCGGCACCGAGGGCGGTCTTGTGTATCTCGCGGTGGGGCGGTGTGGAGCAGATGCCACACAGCGCTATGTGCTCCACGCGAAAAGCATCGGAGGTGCGGAACACCGAGCCTATATTGTTCTGGCTCCGCACATTGTCAAGCACCACGGTAAGCGGCAGCTTCTCGCTCTCGCGAAACTCCTCCACCGTCAGGCGGTGCATCTCTTCTGTAGTCAGTTTTTTCATCTGCCGTCGTCGTTTTCGTTCTCCGTCATCCCACACTTCCCTCGAGCGATATGCTCAGCAGTTTTTGTGCCTCGACGGCGAACTCCATCGGAAGTTTCTTAAGCACGTCCTTGGCATAGCCGTTGACGATGAGTCCCACGGCGCTTTCGGGGCTTATGCCGCGCTGCTGGCAGTAGAAGAGCTGGTCCTCGCTGATTTTGCTCGTCGTGGCCTCGTGTTCAAGGATTGCCGTGTGGTTGTCGGCCTTGATGTAGGGCCATGTGTGGGCGCCGCACTGGTCGCCAAGCAGAAGCGAGTCGCACTGCGAATAGTTGCGTGCCCCGTCAGCACCTTTGCCTATCTGCACCAGGCCGCGGTAGCTGTTGTGGCTGTGGCCAGCGCTGATGCCTTTCGACATAATGGTACTGTGAGTGTTTTTGCCCACATGGATCATCTTGGTGCCAGTGTCGGCCTGCTGGTAGTTGTTTGTGACTGCCACACTGTAGAACTCTGCGGTGCTGTCGTCGCCCTGAAGGATGCAGCTTGGGTACTTCCACGTAACCGCCGAACCCGTTTCAACCTGGGTCCAGCTGATCTTGCTGTGACTGCCCTTGCAGATGCCACGCTTGGTCACAAAGTTGTAGATGCCTCCCTTGCCGTCCTTGTCGCCAGGATACCAGTTCTGCACGGTGCTGTATTTCACCTCGGCGTCCTTGAGTGCAACGATTTCCACAATGGCGGCGTGCAGCTGGTTCTCGTCGCGCTGAGGTGCCGTGCAGCCTTCCATATAACTCACATACGCCCCCTCGTCGGCAACGATAAGCGTCCGCTCAAACTGACCTGTACCTTTGGCATTGATGCGGAAATAACTCGAAAGCTCTATCGGGCAGCGCACACCCTTTGGAATGTAGCAGAACGAACCATCGCTGAACACTGCGCTGTTCAGCGCAGCAAAGAAATTGTCGCCAATCGGCACCACACTGCCAAGGTATTGCTTTACCAGGTCTGGATATTTCTGCACTGCCTCGCTGATGGGCATAAAAAGGATTCCCTTCTCCTCGAGCATCTTCTGGCTTGTGGTTTTTACGCTCACCGAGTCCATGATGGCATCGTAGGCTACTCCTACCGACGACTCGACACCTGCCAGGGCCTCGCGTTCGCGCAAAGGTATGCCCAGCTTGTCGAAGGTTGCCAACAATTCGGGGTCCACCTCATCCATGCTTTTCTTTTTCTCCTGCTTAGGAGCAGCAAAATAAATTATATCTTGGTAATTAGGCGATTCAAATTCCAAATGGGCCCAATCGGGTTCTTTCATGGTCTGCCATTTGCGGAAAGCCTTCAGGCGAAACTCGAGCAGCCACTCCGGTTCGCCTTTCTTTTTCGATATCAGGCGCACAATGTCCTCGTCAAGACCTTTCCGAATGGTTTCGGTCTCGATATCCGTAGTGAAGCCCCACTTGTACTCCTCGTTTGTAACCTCTTGTATTATATCTTTTTCGTTATCTTCCATCAGTATATATATAATTTGAAACCAAAATGCAAAAATACAAAAAAAAACGATGTGTCACAGGCTTAATCTAAAAATATCATTAGGAAACCTCTAAAAAAATTTTCAAACGGCGAAATACGCGAATTTAGCGAATTATTTTTTCATGTATTTGTTTTGCATGCAAAACGCGAATTGATTGAAAATTCAAATGTGGCCATTATCAAAAATGCTCTCTCTACAAAAAAAACATTTAAATATTTTGTTTTTAACAAAAGATTTTTATCTTTGCAACAAAGACTCCCTTCTATATATTATTTTTTTTAATCTATTAATCAAACACTTAACACCATAAACAACAAATCCATTCTGACGAAATAGAGGATGACACCCTGATTGCCCTACACAACCTGCATGCAAACATTTGCTTGCTTGACGAAAAAAATTGGGAAAGAATATCCTACACCCATCAAAATAGTTTGTGAACAATAAAAATCAGCACTATGAAAAAAATCAGCATCTTACCATTTGTCGTCGTTCTGTTTCTTTCGGTCTCTAAGCTGTCAGCACAATCGCATTATCATCATGTGGGCGACACCATTGTGGGGCGTTCGCCAATCTACTTCTACAACTGGTGGAGCGACATAAGGCTCGCCGACACCTCGAAAAGGCTTCGTGTATTCAAAGGGATTGATCCTTTTCCACTTCTTCATGGTGAGTCTCTTCAGTACTTTTACACAGAAACACCAATCCAAGTCATTGGTATAGCTACAACCCTTATCCCTGCACGATTCCAGGTTTCTATTCTTGAAATGGATACGGTTACATGCATGCCCGAATATCTGCGACTATACGACGCCTTTGAAGATAATTTTCAATTAGTAGAAGAGGTTATGTACAGCCACCGCGATGTTTCCCCAAGGTATATCAGCCTCACTGAACGCTCCCTTGTTCAAGGATGGATGAATGAAAACAATGTGAGAGACAAGTGCTGCTATTATGCAACGCCCGAGACAACAAAGACATTCGCCATAAGGGAATTCTATTTCGAAAAGCCTGTCACGGTTTATGACTCGTTTTATGTGGGCTACACTCAAGAAAGCGTATTCCCTATTGGCGGTTTCCCTCCTTCTATGCATGAATTCGTCACACAAAACCATGATTTCGTAAGACTTACAGGTGTTACATATTTTTGGGACAACAGATGGGGAAATGATCGCTTCAACAACAGTTGTGAAAAATGCGACACAACAAGTTTTTTAAAAAAATACCGCACCATCTTTTGGGAGTTGGATCCTTTTTCCCCAAACTACGGCGACACAATTCAAGAATTGTCGCAGTGGCGATGGAGAAGAGACCCCTATTTCGAAATCAATCTGCCTATTATAGTCATCGACTCAAGTTATATCATTCCACCATACGAATGCCCTTCGGTTCAGAATTTCCGCCTAAGCAGCGTCAGCCCCAACAACGTTGTGCTGCTTTGGGACACCCATTCCGACCACGACTCGTGGCAGATAAGCTACGGGCCCGCAGGAATAAACCCCGACTCCGGCACCATCAGGAACTGCTCCGTACAGGTAGCCCAAATCAACAACTATGACTCATGCACTGACTACGATGTCTATATTCGCGCCATATGCCATCACGACAGCACCGAATACAGCCAGTGGAACGGACCCGTCTCGTTCAACATCTGCGACACTACACACTACAATCCTGGAGATAACGAAGGCATAAGCTACGGACTTGACCAATTCGTAAAACTGTTTCCTAACCCGGCAACCAATCATGTGCAAGTCGTCTCTTCGTTCAAAATCCTCCATATAGAAATCTACGACACACAAGGACGACAAATCCTCAATCGCGAAGTAGACGGGCACTCCAGCCTCATCGACCTCGGCAAACTCCAACAGGGCGACTATTTCGCCATTATACACACCTCCTTTGGCAACTACACCAAAAAACTGGTAGTGAAACGATAAACCCAAATCGGTCATTAGACCGCATTGGCGTAGTATTATTGTGCTATTCATGCCATATAAGCATTTCTTCCGGCATATTGCCCACATCCCTGTCTCGCCGTAGCCCGCTACGCCTTCACCAGTGATGCGAGCAATCTGCTCGAAACAAATACTCATCTGACATAAATCCTAACGACCGATTTGGGTTAAAAGACATCAAAAAAAAGTATTGGACCTCTTGCCCAAGGCCTTTTCGTCGTCCTTCCTGTATGCCTGATTCGCCTAATACTCCCTGCCAAACCTATTGCCTGTAGTGAGGATGATAACGGGTTATCGTGTCGCGGAGATACTGGTGCGAGAGGTGTGTATAGATCTCAGTGGTAGAAATCTTTTCATGGCCCAGCATCTCCTGCACGGCACGCAGATCGGCGCCGTTCGACACCAGTTCTGTGGCAAAGCTGTGGCGCAGACTGTGGGGCGATATCGTCTTGTTTATGCCCGCCTTCTTCACCGCTTCGCGCAAGAACATGAACACATAGTTGCGCGACAGACGGGTACCCAGCCTGTTGATAAACACGATATTCTCTTCGCCGGGCTTAATCTTTTGGTGCGACCGGATAGTGTGTATATACTGTTCCATCAAGCGAAGAGCCACTTGGTTGATAGGCACCCACCGCTGCTTGTCGCCCTTGCCGGTGACGAGCAGGCACTCGTCGTCGGCATAGATATTCGACAGATGCAGGTTGACCAGTTCGGACACTCGCAGACCGCACCCATAGAGGACCTCCACAATGACACGGTTGCGAGCCTGGTCGGGCATGCTGAGGTCAAAAGTGGCAATGATGGCATCAACCTCGTCATTTGTCAGCACATCGGGCAGATGGCGCGACCCTCGAGGCATCTCGAGCAGCTCAACAGGGTTGGCCTTGACTGCGTCCTCTACAAGCATCATGCGGTAGAACGTGCGCAAGCCGCTGACAATTCGGCACTGTGTAGCCAACGCCACACCGGCATCGTAGAGCTGAGCCACCAACCCTCGCAAGTCAGGCAGCTCTATCTCTTCTGGTTTCTTGCCCGTCTCTACAGCATACAGAGCCAAATGAGACACGTCGCGCAGATAGGCATCGATGGTGTTGTCCGACAGCTGCCTCTCGAGTTTCAGATAGGCACGGAACGAGCGCAGTGCCCGCTTCCAGTCTGAGTCTGTTACGGATTCTATGATATTCTGTTTGTTCACTCCTTTGCCCTGTTGTTTCAGTCCGCTCACTTTGTCTTCTCCATCTTCCTTGCCCAACGCAGAAAATCCCACAGCGTCTCGTCGTCCTCCTTGCTCTTACCTTTGCGTCCGGCAGCGAGGTTTATACGGCCGTATTTAGCCATACGGGCCTGAACCACTGCCGTCTGCTTCCGGAAATAAGGCGTTGCATGTGCCGGATTGCGTTTCAGCGGCGACGGCAACGTCACAGCCAGCTGGGCAGCCTCTTTCTTGCTGAGGGTTTTGGCCGAATGGCCGAAATAGTGCTGCGCTGCCGCCTCACAACCGTATATGCCGTCGCCAAACTCGATGATGTTCAAATACACCTCCATGATGCGCTCCTTGCCCCACAACCTCTCGATCACCATCGTGTATCCTGCCTCCGCCGCCTTGCGCCAATATCTGCGGCTGTGCGGCAAAAAAGCATTCTTGGCAGTCTGCATGCTGATGGTGCTGCCTCCGCGCACACGGCGACCCCGCTTGTTCTCGCGATACGTCTGCTTCAGCTGTCCGACATCAAATCCCTTGTGGCGCATAAAACGTCCATCCTCCGATGCTATTACCGCCGTCACCAGGTTGGGCGACACATCTTCTATCTTCACATAGTCGCGCTCGAAGTTCACCTTACGTCCCTTGTCGCTCACCTGCTGGAAAAAACGATGCACCATCAGGGGTGTTAGCGGAGGATTGACCCACTTGTATGCCACCACCTGCAAAACGAGCAATACCAGCACCGACAGCAACGCAATCCATAACCAACGCCACAGTCGCCGCCACAATGTACGTTTTCGCTTCGGACGGTCACCACCGTTTTCCCTTAGGTCGACATTTACACATTCAATATCAGTAGTTTTTTTGTATTTCATCCCTCCATAACGCAACAACCCTGAAAATATTTCGCAAAATGGCAATAGCATCGGAAAAAAAGAAGCCAAAAACAAAAAACGAAGCAACTAAAAACAAAAAACCACGCCACAAAAACAAAAAAAGGCATGTGCCCACTATGGTCTTCTCCTTAGTCTTACTCTGCCTAACACGCCTAAATACCCATCAACCGTTTTCGTATCAAGTGCTAAAAATTTTTGCCAAAATAAAATATGTGTGTATATTTGTAAAATCAAATTGTAAAAAAATAAATCACAAACAATTAAATATCAAATCAATATGGCAAAAGTAGCTATCAACGGCTTCGGCCGAATCGGAAGAATGT
>CAMOFI010000029.1 GCA_946613135.1 uncultured Bacteroidales bacterium | reverse complement strand
AATTAAGATGGGGAGTGAAGGGGGAGTGAAGGGGGAGTGATGGAGGAGTGATGGTGGAGTGATGGTGGAGTTAGTAGTTGTATTTTTGTTTCCAGCGGTATTGGAGGAGTTTGCGTGTCTCGTTTTCGCGGGCGTTGTTGCCGGGCTCGTAGAATTTCGTGCCGCGCAGTGCATCGGGCAGATATTCCTGTTCAGCAAAATTGCCTTCGTAGTCGTGTGCGTATTTGTAGCCGTCGCTGTAGCCCAGCTCTTTCATCAGTTTGGTAGGTGCATTGCGGATGTGGAGAGGGACTGGCAGGTCGCCTGTGCGTCGTATAGCCTGCTGCGCGTTGGCGAGGGCCATGTAGGTGCTGTTGCTTTTGACGCTGTTGGCTAAGTAGATGGCGCATTGCGAGAGGGTGATGCGGCATTCGGGGTAGCCTATCTTGGTGACTGCCTCGAAGCAGGCGTTGGCAAGCAGAAGGGCATTGGGATTGGCGTTGCTGATGTCCTCGCTAGCGAAGATGAGCATGCGGCGGGCAATGAATACGGGGTCTTCGCCACCTTCGATCATTCGTGCCAGCCAATAGACGGCGCCGTTCGGGTCGCTGCCTCGCATGGACTTGATGAAGGCGCTGATGATGTCGTAGTGCATCTCGCCCTGCCGGTCGTAGAGGGCCAGATTTTGCTGGATGACATTGGTCACTTTGTCGTTGTCGATGACGAGGTGCTGGCTGTTGTCGCGGTTGACGACTAATTCGAAGGCGTTGAGCAGTTTGCGTGCATCGCCTCCGCTTATGCGAAGCAGGGCTTCGTTCTCTTTAACCTCGATGGTGCGCCCCTGTTCAGCATAGTGTTTGACAGCGGCGGCGATCAGCTGTTCCATCTCGGCACGGCCGAACTCCTTGAGGATATAGACTTGACAACGGGAGAGGAGTGCTGAGATTACTTCAAAGGATGGGTTTTCGGTGGTGGCTCCGATAAGGGTTATGGTGCCACGTTCGACGGCACCGAGGAGCGAGTCCTGCTGTGACTTGTTGAAACGGTGGATTTCGTCGATGAAGAGTATGGCGCCTTCTTCTTTCTTGGCTTGTTCGATGACTTCGCGCACCTCCTTGACGCCGCTGCTTATGGCGCTGAGTGTGTGGAACGGACGGTGGAGGGTGTTGCTGATGATGGTTGCAAGTGTAGTCTTGCCGATGCCTGGAGGACCCCAGAAAATCATTGAGGGGATCTTGCCGCTCTCGATAAGGGTGCGCAGCACTGCGCCTGGGCCGACGAGGTGCTGCTGGCCGATATAGTTGTCGAGCGAAGTTGGTCGCAGAGTTTCAGCAAGGGGAGTCATGGTATATGTTGAGTATTAAGTGTTGTGGCTTTTGGCAGGTGTGACGCCGACCCGTTGTTTGGCCTATGGGTGAGGTCAGGGTCAGATTATGAGCATGGCGTCGCCGTAGGTGTGGAATTTGTATTTTTCCTTTATGGCAGTCTGGTAGGCCTGCATAAGGAATTCGGGGCCTGCGAATGCCGATACCATAATGAACATGGACGACATGGAGGGGTGGAAGTTGGTTACCATCATGTCGGCAATAGTGAACTCGTGTGGAGGGAAGATGAATTTGTTGCTCCATCCGGCGTAGGGGCTCACTTTGCCGGGAATGGTGACGGCTGTCTCGATTGCCTTCATTGTTGTGGTGCCAATGCAGCATACCTTGTGGCCAGTCTGTTTGGCGTTGTTGATCATCTGGCAGCATTGTTCGTCGATGTTCATTTCTTCGGAGTCCATGCGGTGTTTGCTGAGGTCTTCCACTTCGATGGGTTTGAAGTTGCCGATGCCTGCGTGGAGGGTGAGCTCGGCCCATTTCACGTCTTTTATTTCGAAGCGTTTCATGAGTTCGCGGCTGATATGGAGTCCTGCGGTTGGTGCTGCTACGGCACCTTCGACTTTGGCGTAGATTGTCTGGTAGCGTTCTTTGTCCTCGTTGGTTATGTCGCGCATGGCTCTAAGTTCGTCGGGCAGGGGTGTTTGTCCCATGCTTTTGATGAGTTTGATGAACTCTTCGTGCGAGCCGTCGTATAGGAATCGTATGGTTCGTCCGCGTGAAGTGGTGTTGTCTATTACTTCGGCTACGAGCGAGCCGCTGTCGCCAAAATAGAGTTTGTTGCCGATACGGATTTTGCGTGCGGGGTCGACGACGACGTCCCACAGCCTCGTTTCTGGGTTCAGTTCGCGCAGAAGGAACACGGTGATTTGTGCTCCGGTTTTTTCCTTTTCGCCACTGAGCAGTGCGGGGAACACTTTTGTGTTGTTTACAACTACCACGTCGTCAGTGTCGACATAGTTGATGAGGTCTTTGAAGAGTTTGTGCTCGATGGACTGATTTTTACGGTCGAGTACCATCAAGCGGCATTCGTCGCGCAGTTTTGAGGGTTTCTCAGCAATGAGGTCCTTTGGAAGGTTGTACTTGAACTGAGAGAGTTTCATTGTCGAATAAAGCGTGTTGATCATCTGTGTCAGGTGTTAAGTTCCAGCTTCTATGTTAAAGAGCTGTTTAGGGCTCTTAATTCATTAATTTTTGCAAAGATACGAAATTTCGGACCAAAAGTCAAGTTTTTTAACTTTTTAATGCTGGAAACGCTTTGTATATTATTATCAATTAATAAGTTATTATATATGTTATATTTTGTTATTTTAACATAAATTATTGCTTTCCGTATGCTTGGCGGTGTCAAGGTGGCTAATGGCATTCCTGCTCATGCGTAAGAATATGTATGACAGATGGAGAGGACATGTAGACCGTAATTCTTGCCTCTGATGAATCGTGCATGAAGCAGGATGATGTCGTCAGAGTGTTGAACGGTTGAAAAAACCGGTGTTGTCGGGAGACAGTATTTGCTCGATGTCATCGAGTGCAATGGCTTGTGAGACATGGTAGTCTCCGATACGTTCGCGGCGCAAAGAGGCGAGGAATGCTCCCGAATCAAGCGCTATGCCGAAGTCGCGTGCAATGCTGCGTATGTAGGTGCCTTTGCTGCATGTGATATGGAAATCCACTTGTGGCAGCCCTTCAGGGACATAGCCTTGAGGGTTGCGGTAGAGTTGTGGCTCTTTGGATGTGGCAGTGGATTTAAGGGGTACTGATGCCGGCGGTTGTTGGAGTTGAGGGTGTGGATCGGTGGCTGGGCGATAGCCGGTGATGTCGAAGTTGTAAACTGTTACCCTCTTAGGTGCAATTTCGGCGGCTTGTCCGTCGCGAGCCGATATGTAAGCTCGTTGTCCTCCGATTTTTACGGCCGAGAAAATGGGTGGAACTTGTTCTATCTCGCCAACAAAAAGCCTGCGTGTCTCTTCAATCCGTTGTTCGTCGATCTGGTCTGTCGGGTAGAGGACGTCCACAGCTTGTTCAAGGTCGAAGCATGGTGTTGTGGCACCAAGCACCATGGTGCCTGAGTATTCCTTGATGCCGTTCTGCAGCACTTCAATTCTCTTTGTGGCTTTGCCGACACACACAAGCAGCAGACCAGTAGCCAGGGGGTCGAGAGTGCCGGCATGTCCTATCTTGATTTTTTTCAGCCCAAAAGTTCGTTTGAGGTGCCATTTCAGTTTGTTGACAACCTGAAACGAAGTCCACCCGATGGGTTTGTCGATAGCGACGACAAACCCATCGGGTGGTAGAGGTGACAGTTCTTGTAGCATCTATGGAGAGTAAGAATATGTTATTTGTTTAGTGTTGTTGGGTGAGGAGCTATGCAATCATAGGAATGAATATAACTGCAAGGCCAACGATGGCGCAGTATATTGCAAACCAGATTAGTTTGCCTTTCTTTACGATGTTTATCATCCATTTGCATGCCAGGCACCCAACGATGAAGGCGGCCAGAAAACCGATGATTACGGCGAGAGGGCTGATGCCGCCGAATGAGGCGCTGACACCTGTTTCGGCTATATCTTTCATGTCGAGGAGCGCTTCGCCAAGAATTGGGGGGATGACCATGAGGAAGGAAAACTGGGCGAGTTTTTCTTTTTTGTTGCCGAGGAGCAGTCCTGTAGCGATGGTGGATCCCGAGCGAGACAGACCCGGCAGTACGGCAATAGCCTGGGCAATGCCGATAACGAAGGCATGCAGAGGTGAGATTTTCTCGCGTTGGCGCGGTTTGGCGAAGTAGCTGAATGCCAACAGCGATGCTGTGATAAGCAAGCAGATGCCTACTACGAGCAGGCCGCTGCCGAAAACTGTTTCAACCTTGTCTTTGAAAAAGAGGCCGACGATGCCTACAGGAATCATGGAAATGATGATGTTTATGGCATATTTCGTACCTTCGTTCCATTTGAATTTGAATAGGTCGGCAAATATCCAGACGATTTCTTTCCATAGGATTACGATAGTGCTGAGAACCGTGGCTACATGAAGCAGGACAGTGAAGGCCAGTTTGCCTTCGCCGCTGTCAAGTCCGAAAAATTCTTGTCCGATGACCAGATGTCCGCTGCTGCTGACAGGCAGGTATTCAGTCAGACCTTGGATGATGCCGAGGATAAGGGCTTGTAACCAATCCATTTGTTTGTTGGGTGTTAAGGGTTAAAATCAGGTTGTGTCAATTCGTTTCTGAAAGCGCGTGCTTCGGGCACGCCGAGTTTTATTTGCTTTGTTTCCCTACGCCGAGATGGCGGGGCTGTTAGGAGTTGGCCGGTTACCTAAACTCATTTCTTCTTGTTGCGGAACATTATGGCGCATATTTCCACGACGAGACCGATGACGATGAGCAGAGGGGCTACAACGAGTCTGCGGGTGTTGAACATGGCGGGGTTGAAGACGTTGGGGTCGTCGCTTCCGCCGCCGCTGAGAAGGATGTAGCCGAGTCCGAGAAGCACGATGCCTATTCCGAGCAGAATGTAGTTCATCGGTCCAAAAACAAAGTGTTCTTTTGAGGGTTCTGTGTTGTTCATATTGTTATGTGTTAAGTGTTAAATGTTGAAGTTGTTGAGGGGACTGAGCCCGTCGGATATTTGTATTAATACTCGTTTTTGCTTTTTATGTGTCGATGTACGGAGAAGTAGGTGGCGATGAAAGAGATGGCTATGCCTACGACAAAGACAGCGACGACAAGTATTGCGTATCCGTAGAAGTAGCGAGGGTGGAACAGGGCAAGGTGGAACTGTTTGTTGAAGGCGTAGATGGCGGCATACATAAGGATGGTTGCGAAGAGAGCTCCGAGGAAACCGTAGAGTATGCTTCGCCACAGGAAGGGGCGTGTGATGAACCCCATTGTGGCACCCACCATGTTCATAGTCCGAATGGTATGTCGGTTTGTATAGATGGAGATGCGTATTGTGGTGCTTATGAGAGCCACTGAAACGAAGAGGAGCAGGACGACGAAAATGATTAAGAACCAGGAGAGCTTATAGAATATGAGGCTCATGTCGTTGAGGGTGGACTCGTGGTAGGTGAGCCCGTCGACGCAGGCATATTCCTTGACTTCTTTTTCGAACTCCTTGCGTTGTTGGTCAATCATTGTGGGGTTGTTGCTCGCTTTGAGGGTGACCATCAGGGTGGGGTAGAGTGGGTTTACGCTGTCGAGAAGGGTAAGGAAGTCCTCGTCGAGCTGTTCGCTGAAGAGCCGGGCGGCTTCGTCGGCGGAGATGTAGTCGACGTTTTTGACGTAGTCGAGTTCCATAAGCTCGTTGCGGAGGCTGATGGCCTCTTCTTCTGTGGTTTCGGCATTGAGGTCGACTTGGTAGGCGATACGTTCCTGCATTTCGTGAGTGGCCATATATGAATGGTACTCTACAAACATCAAGAGACCAAAAACGAAGAGCACCAACATGATGCTAAAAATGGTGGAAGTTCTTCCAGCCCAAAGTCTTATCTTGCCGTGGCGTTTGTTTTTTCCGTTGCTCATAATTGTGCAAAGTTACACAAAATCCCCGAAATATATATGGATATATAAAAAAATGATTTTGTAAAAAAAAATCCTGCTTGTGGGCAGGATTTCAAGAAAGAAGATGATTAGTGTATGTTGGGTTTGTTAGTTTGCGAGCATGACAGGCATGACAAGCATGAGGATGTCCTCGTTTTTGGCGGCTTCGTCGTCGTCGTTGACGGGGAAGATGATGCCTGCACGGCTTGGGTGTGACAGTTCGACGAGGATGTTTTCGGTGTCGAGGTTCGATACCATTTCGGTCAGGAATTTGGCGTTGAAACCGATTTCCATGGGCTCGCCGTCGTAGCTGCAGGGTATTGTCTCATGAGCCTTGTTGGAGAATTCGAGGTCTTCGGATGAGATCTCCAGTTGCCGCTCGCTGATGGAGAGCCGTACTTGGTGGGTGGATTGGTTTGCGAAGAGGCTGACACGTTTTAGGGAGTTGATGAATGTCTGTCTGTCGAGAGTCAGCTTGTTGGGGTTGTCTTTTGGGATTGCGGCTTCGTAGTTGGGGTACTTCCCATCGACGAGACGGCAGATGACGAGGAAGTTGTCGAACGAGAAGAACACGTTGGTGTTGTTGTAGTTTATGGTGACTTCGAAATCCTCTTTGTTGGCAGCCAGGATGTTTTTGAGGAGGGTTATAGGTTTGCGAGGGAGGATGAAGTTGGCCATTTCGTCGGCGTGGATGTCGTTGCGGCGATAGCGAACCAGTTTGTGAGCGTCGGTAGCCACAAAGGTGATGTTTTCGGTGGTCATTTCGCAGTATATGCCTGACATTTGCTGGCGCATTTCGTCGTTAGAAGCAGCGAAGGCTGTTTTGTTTATTGCCGAAGCGAGAACGGAGGCAGGCATGGAAGTCTGGACTGTTTCTTTCATTTCGGGCATGGTAGGGAATGTGTCGGCGTTTTGGCCGGCGATGCTGTATTTGCCTTCGCCGGAGCTGATGTCGATGCTGTAGGTGGATGGGTCTACCGAGAAATTGAGTGGGGCGTCCTCCATCGATTTGAGGATGTCGAGAAGCAGTTTGGCAGGAACGGCGACGGTGTCGATGCCTTCCACTCGGGCGTTTTCAAGCTCTATGTTGCTGACGATGGTGGTCTCGAGGTCGGTGGCTTTGATGGTCAGCAGGTTGTCGTTGAGGTGCATGTGGAAGCAGGAGATGATAGGCACAGTGTTGTTGTTGGTAATCACTCCGCTGATGGAACTCAAGTGCTTGAGGAACAGTTGGCTGTTGATAATGAATCGCATACTTTATATAATGTGTTAATGTTTTTGTTCTAAAACAGGCTTGTCGAAATTCAAAAAGCGACGTTGACGTCGTTTCTTTTTTTGGACAAAGCGTCTTAATTTTTAATTCTTAATCGTCGTTGTGGCGTGTCGTTTTGATAACGAAATCCGTCTGCAAAATTAAATGATATTTTGCAGACGGAGCAGTTAAAGTTGAATATTTTTTTCAACAATTGTTCATTTCTTTTTTACCATCGCCCCGAGGCTCCACCGCCGCCGAAAGAGCCGCCTCCGAACCCTCCGAATCCTCCAGAACTGCCGCTCCAGGAAGTGCCGCCCCAGCTGCTCATGCGAGTGTTGCCTCCGTAGTAGGTGCCTCCGTGGCCACCTCCGTGTGAGCCGGAGCTTTTGTCGAGTTTGTAGACGAGCCAGAAGATGGCGGCGACGATGAATATGGCCAATACGAGAGAGCCAAGCGACATGCTGTTGTCTTCTTTGTACTGGCTGTAGCTATACTCACCGGCGCAGACAGGCAGGATGATGTCGAGAGCGGCACATACGGCTCCGTAGTAGTCGTTGTCGCGGAAGTGTGGTATCATCACATCCTCGATGATGCGTTTGCAGAAGATGTCGGGCAGAGCACCTTCGAGGCCGAGTCCTGTGGCTATTTCCACTTGACCGTCGGTCTGGTCTTTGGGTTTGACAACGATGACGACACCATTGCTCAGCTTGTTTTGTCCGATGCCCCATTCGTCGCCGAGTTCGAAGGCGAACGATGATATGTCGCGCCCGCCAAATCCAGGGGTGAACATTACGACAATTTGGTTGGAGGTGCTGTCGTCGAAAGCCACAAGCCGTTCTTCGAGTTGTTGTTTCTCAGTGTCGCTGAGTATGCCATAATAGTCGTAAACGAGATGGTCCTCTTTAGAGGGCAGCCACCCTGTTTCGTCGTATTGGCTTTGGGCGTATGCGGCAAACGTGGCGGTGAGTAACAATAAGAAAAACAGTTTTTTCAATTATGTGTTATGTGTTAAGTGTTGCTTTGATGAGAGGGATGACGTTTAGAGAAGGGCTTCGGTTGATGGTGCTTCGTCGGCCCCTTCGGAAGCACTGAAGTAGCCCATGGGTTTGTGTCCGAAGATTGAGGCAATCAGGCTGGTGGGGAAGATGCGGATGGTTGTGTTGTAGGCTTGTACTGCTTCGTTGAATTTTTTGCGCGACACGTTTATGCGGTTCTCGCATCCTTCTATCTGGGCCTGGAACTCTTGATAGTTTTTTGTTGCTGTGAGTTCGGGATAGCGTTCGACGGTTACATTGATGGCACGAGTCATCTCTTGAGCCATTTTGTCGTAGGCGTTTTGGAATTTGGCGATGTTTTCCTCGCTGAGGTCGTTGGCGTCGAGTTGAGGTGCATTGTTGCGGGCTTTGATAACGGCTTCGAGAGTTCCGGCTTCATAGTTGCCGGCACCTTTGACGACGTTGATGGCCTGTTCTACAAGGTCTTTGCGTCGCTGATAGTCAGCTTGCACATCAGCCCATTTGCTGGTGGCGTTTTCTTGTTTGACATTGATTTTGTTGTTTGCGCTTACGGCCCAAATGGCAACGATGGCTATGATGCCGAGGATAATCCAGGTTGATTTTTTCATGGGATTATAGGGTTTTAAGGGTTTAAAAGGTTATAAGGGTTTGATGGTGGTAATGGGTTATTTTATAAGGTTGCCGAGGATGTCGCGGGTGAGTTCGCGAGTGATTGTCCTTGTGGCGGAAGATGTGGCGTTTTTGACAATACGTTGTCCTGCCGATGTTCTCGATTTGGTTTTCTTGCCGCTTACTTTGTCGCTCACGGCAGTGCCGACCACGGTGCCTAATGTGGCGGTGACGGCGGTAAGGACGGCTTTGCCCACTTTGGAGAGGAGCCCGCCTTTTTTCTTTGCCGGCTTGGTGTCGTCCTTTTCGGTTGCGGCAGGAGTGTTGCTGTTGTCGGCAGTGCGTGGCAGGTCTTCGCTTTCGGCAAGGAGCATTTCATATGCGCTTTCGCGGTCGATCATGGCGTCGTACTTGTGTCCTATTGGACTGTGACTCATGATTTGTCGGCGCTCGTCGTCGTTGATGGCTCCGATTTGAGAGAGAGGGAAGAGGATTTTGGCCCGTTGCACTATTCCTGGAGCGCCTTTTTCGTCGAGGAAGCTTACCAGTGCTTCACCTGTTTCGAGCGAGGTGATGGCTTCGTCGGTTTTGAAGGCCGGATTTGGTCTGAAGGTTTCGGCAGCCACCTTGACGGCTTTCTGGTCTCTGGGGGTATAGGCGCGCAGAGCGTGTTGGACGCGGTTGCCGAGTTGTCCGAGGATGTTGTCGGGTATGTCGGTGGGCAGTTGGCTGATGAAGTAGATGCCTACGCCCTTGCTGCGGATGAGCCGGATGACCTGTTCGATCTTGTCGACGAGGGCTTTTGGCGTGTCTTCGAACAGCATATGGGCCTCGTCGAAGAAGAAAATGAGTTTTGGCAATTCCTGGTCGCCCACTTCGGGCAGCGTAGAGTAGAGCTCGGAGATGAGCCAAAGCAGGAATGTGCTGTAGAGTTTAGGCTGCATCATGAGTTTGTCGGCGGCGAGAACGCTCATGACACCTTTGCCACCTTCGGTCTGAATAAGGTCGTGTATGTCGAAAGAGGGTTCGCCAAAGAACTGATTGGCTCCTTGGTTTTCCAGCTGAAGCAGAGAACGTTGTATGGCTCCGACAGTAGCAGCAGAGATGTTGCCATAGGTGGTGGTATACTCTTTGGCATGTTTAGACACATAGTCGAGCATTGCACGCAAGTCTTTGAGGTCGAGGATCAGAAGTCCGCGTTCGTCGGCGATGCGGAAAACGATATTAAGTACACCGTCTTGAGTCTCGTTGAGTCCGAGCAGACGCGAGAGGAGTTGTGGACCCATCTGCGAGATAGTGGCCCGAATGGGATGCCCCTGTTGTCCGAAGACATCGTAGAAGCGCACCGGGCATGCTTGGAATTGGGGGTTAGGGATGCCGAAGGAGTCTTTTCTTTTCTCTATGAAGCTGCTCGTCGAGCCTGCTTTGGCGATGCCGCTGAGGTCGCCTTTCATGTCGGCCATGAAGCATGGGACTCCAGCCTGGCAGAATGTTTCTGCCATAACTTGCAGTGTCACGGTTTTGCCGGTTCCTGTAGCTCCGGCAATAAGTCCGTGGCGGTTGGCCATTTTCCCGTTGATGCAGAGGTTCCCCTCATCGCTGTGGGCTATATAGAGCCCTAATTCGTTGCTGTACATATCTGTAAGTTTATTGTATGCGTTTGATGGTTATCTTTATCGTCTTCAACACGGTTCCGAGCGTATAATTATCTATATGCAATTATCTGTATAATTGTGTTAATAACTTTGTAAGAGCTATATATAAATATTATGGATTGCAGATATAAAAATGCAAAGATAATGATTTATTTTAATTGCAACAATAAAAATAATGAAGAAAGACTATTTTCCATGAAACAAAAAAAAATACTATTTTTGCAAAGCAAAAATATTGTAACCTTCATTATGAAAAAATTGTTAATTGTTTCTGTTTTAGCTTTTTGTTGCGTTCTTGGACTCCGTGCTCAAGATGTAGTTAACCTTCGTATGGACCGGCAGCAGATGGGTTTGCGCGGTATGGTGGCATCTATGGACGAAGACATCCTCTTGCGCAAAGACTATTTTCGTGAGGATTGGCCGGAACGCAAATGGTTTGTCAAAGACCTTCGTAATGTGCTTCGCGAGGACGAAGGCCGTATAGTCACATTCAACCAGAGTGGACGCATGCTTACGATAACCTATACCCAGCAAGGCAAAAAAGGATTGACAACCACATGCTCTTACGCTTCCAACGGCCTCCTTTCGTCGTATTTGGGCGAAGGATACAAGGTGGAAGCCCGCTACAACGGCAACAATGCCGACATCAATGTGTATGCTGAAACCAAGGACTACAAGACGCCCAACCTTGCCAAGGCCGACCTCAACAACACCCCCTATACCAACAGCTATCCCTTCGACCTCAAATGCCGTCAGGAGTTGACCGAAGAGGGCTTACCACTGCGTTCCGAATATTTCTACGTTGACAGCATGCCTGCCAAAGTGTGCGAATACAGCTATAACCATAACAACCTGCTTGAATCGGAGAGAATTGTTGAGTATTCGGACGGAGGTCAATCTGTATCGACAGTCAAGTACACTTATGACAACAAAAATTTCCTTGTCAAGAAGGTTCTGCGCAGCCGTGCCCTCGAAGAGACCGTTGTATACGAGAACAATGAGAATGGCGACTGCACAAAGATGACGGTGGAACGTCCCTATGGCACGGTGGTCTACACCTTCGAATATGTATACGACACCATGCAGAACTGGACTGTGCGGCTGCAGTTTGAAGACGGAGTGTTCGACAATGCCGCGCTCCGCACGCTGACCTACCATAAGGCAACAGATGCCAAGGTTAAATCCGACAAGCAAAGCGGCAAGAAAGCTGACAAAGCAAAGCCAGCCAAGAAAGCGAAGGCCGACAAGCCTGGTAAAAAGGATGGCAAAGAGAGTGCTGTGGTCGACAAGAAGGCTGCTAAAGCCCAGGCAGCTGCCGCAAAACAGGCTGAGAAAGAGGCTAAAGCTCGCCGACAAGAGGAAATGAAAGCGCAGAAAGCCCTTCAGAAAGAAGCTGAGAAAAGTATGACCAAAGAACAGCGCAAGGCTTTGCAGGCAGAGCGTAAGGCTCTTGAGAAAGCTGCAAAAGAGCAGACTGCCGCTGAAAAGAAGGCCGCCAAGGAGATGGCAGCTGCCGAGAAGCGAGTTGCCAAGGAGTATGAAGCTGCCAAGAAGAAAGCTGAAAAAGAACGTGCTGCTGCGGAGAAGAAAGCCAAGAAAGAACGCAAGAAAGGCAGCAAATAAGAACTGCGATTACATGCTTCGCCACCCTTTGAGGGGTAGCGTGGTTACAAATAAAACCCCGAAAGTCGACATTCGCCTTTCGGGGTTTTCTCTGTGATAAGGATATGCTTATTGGATTTTGTCGAAACCCAAGAAGGGTCTTAAGCATTCGGGCATCGTGATGCCGTCGGGAGTCTGATTGTTTTCGAGCAGTGCGGCGACGATGCGCGGCAGGGCGAGGGCGCTGCCGTTGAGGGTGTGGGCGAGTTGGGTTTTGCCTTTCTCGTCGCGGAAGCGCAGTTTCATTCGGTTGGCTTGGAAAGCTTCGAAATTGGAGACCGAGCTCACTTCGAGCCAGCGCTTCTGTGCGGCGCTCCACACTTCGAAGTCGAAGGTCATTGCCGAGGTGAAGCTGATGTCGCCTCCGCAGAGTTTCAGAATGCGGTAGGGGAGACCCAGTTTGTCGAGCAGGCCGCCGACGTGTTTCTTCATTTCCTCGAGGCGTTCATAGCTGCGGTCTGGGTGTTCGATGACGACAATCTCGACTTTCGAGAATTCGTGCAGGCGGTTCAGACCGCGCACGTCCTTGCCGTAGCTGCCGGCCTCGCGGCGGAAGCATTCGCTGTAGCCCACATGGCGGATGGGGAAATCCTTGGCGTCGACGATGACGTTGCGGTAGATGTTGGTGATAGGCACTTCGGCAGTGGGAATCATGTAGAAACCGTCGAGCGGGATGGCGTACATCTGTCCTTCCTTGTCGGGCAGCTGGCCTGTGCCGAGTCCGGAGGCCTCGTTGACCATGAGGGGCGGCTGGATTTCGGTGTAGCCGGCATCGGCTGCGCTGTTGAGGAAGAAGTTGATGAGGGCTCGTTGCAGTCGTGCGCCTTTGCCTTTGTAGACGGGGAAGCCGGCACCGGTGATTTTGTTGCCCAGCTCGAAGTCGACGAGATCGTACTTTGTGCAGAGGTCCCAGTGGGGCAGGGCGTTGTCGGGAAGCTCGGGCATGGTGCCGAAGCGTCCCACCTCGAGGTTGTCGTCGGCTGTTTTGCCTTTAGGAACGCTCAGATGCGGAGTGTTGGGAAGGGAGATGAGCTTGGCGTTCAGTTCCTGCTCTACGGCAGCCATCTGGTCTCCAAGCTGCTTCTCTTCGCCTTTGAGGTCGGCGGTACGTGCTTTCTTGGCTTCGGCTTCATCGCGTTTGCCCTGTTTGAAGAGCATGCCGATCTCTTTTGCTATGGCGTTCTGTTCGGCTTTGACGGCATCGCTTCTCTGCTGCAGGGCGCGACGTTGTTCGTCGAGTGAAAGGATTTCGTCAATGCGCTGTTCCACATCGGCGACATTCTTTATTTTGAGTCGCTCGATGCATTCGTCACGATTCTCTTTGATATATTGAAGTTGAATCATTGTTGTTTATGTTGATATGTTACGTTTTGTGTTTTTTCCCGATTCGCATTCTTGCAAATTCACCAAACTAATAAAGAGGATGCACCGCAGGGCGACGCATCCTCTTGTGATGTTAGGGGTTGATGACGATTAGCCTTCGACGATGGCGCCGGTGGGGCAAGCGTCGGCGCAGGTACCGCAGCTAACGCAAGCGTTTTCGTCAATTTTGTAGATGTCGCCTTCGGAGATAGCTCCCACGGGGCATTCGCCAGCGCAGGTACCGCAAGCAACACAGGTTTCGGTGATTTTGTAAGCCATTTTTCTTTCTGTTTTTAGGGTTAATAATGTTTTGCAAAAGTACTACTTTTTTCACAAAAGAGATACATGTTTTGCAAATATTTTTATTTGTGTATTATATATGATTAATATTCAATTTTTTGGATTGTATGTGTAATGTCTGCGTTGCGCGTGGTGTTGTGGCCAAAAAATCGTCAAGAAACGTTTTGCTCACGATTTTTCCCTTGTTTTCGTTCTTGTTTTGTACGAATTTTTAGTGCAGGTTTTCGAGAAGGCGTTTGATGGTGCGTGCAATTGATTTCTTTTCGTACAGCACGGCATGGACGGCTTCAACAATGGGCATCGGGAAATTCATCTGACGACGGATTTTCTCAACGCCTTTTACGGCATAATAGCCCTCGGCAACCATCTTCATTTCCAGTTGGGCTGATTTGATGGTGTAGCCATAGCCGAGCATGTTGCCGAAAGTGCGGTTGCGGCTGAACTGCGAGTAGCTGGTAACCAGCAGGTCGCCCAGGTAGGCAAAACCCTCGAACTGGCGTAAGCGTCCGTCGGCATTGAAGTCACCCCCGCCAACCATTGGTGATATGCGCTGCATAAAGTCGGTCATTTCTTGCAGTGCGTTGGAAATCAATACGGCAATGATGTTGTCGCCATATCCGAGTCCGCGACACATGCCGGCAGCGATGGCGTAGATGTTTTTGAGCACTGCGGCACATTCGATACCCATCATGTCGGTCGAATAGGTGGTCTTTATGTAGCTGCAACTGATTTGTTTGCGAACATCTTCGGCGAAGGCTCGGTCGGTCGAGGCCACGGCGAGGTAGGTGAGCCGTTGGCGTGCAGCCTCTTCGGCGTGCGAAGGTCCGCTAATGATACACAATTGGCTGTAGTCCAGTCCTATTTGTTCGCGTAGATATTCGGTAATGATAGTCGTGAATTCGGGTACTATACCTTTGACGGCAGAGATAAACCTCTTGGTCCGAAGCAGTTCTTTGGGAATGTCCTTCAGCGCTTTGTGGATAAATGCGGAGGGTATGACGACATAGATGTCGTCGCTGCGTTCTATGACCTCACGAATGTTGCTGCTGATAAAGATGCGGTCGGTGTCGATGTATGCTTCGCTGAGATAGATTGGGTTATGCTTCTCTTCGCGCAGTACGGGGATGGCATCTTCTTCGCGCACCCACCAGTTGATGCGGCGGTCTTTCTTTTCGAGCAGTATTTTGACGATTGCGGTAGCCCAGCTGCCGCTGCCTAATAGTCCTATCATGATATGATGTGTTTTGTTGTGCGCTCGGGTTCGTTGAGCACTTGTCGGTATAAATAACACATTAATGATATTAATATTTTGTCGAAACCGTTTTTTTTTATATTTTTGCAAAATTATTCAGAAATAAATAACTCCTCAAAACAACAGAGAATAAAGATTATGCTATCAAACTTGAAACCCGCTGCCGTATGGCACTACTTTGGCGAGATTATGCAAATCCCGCGTCCGTCGAAACACGAAGAGAAAATATCTGCCTATCTGCAAAAATTCGGTCGCGACCACGGCCTCGAAACCCTCAGCGACGAGCTGGGCAACGTGCTGATCCGTAAGCCGGCATCGAAAGGCTACGAGCGTTCGCAGGGCGTATGTCTGCAGGCCCATATGGATATGGTGTGCGAGAAAAACGGCGACAAACAGTTTGACTTCCTCAAGGATGCCATCCAGCCTGTGCTCGACGGCGAATGGCTTACGGCCGACGGCACCACGCTGGGCGCCGACGACGGCATCGGCGTCGCCGTCATCTTGGCAATCCTTGCTGACGACACCATCGAGCACGGTCCGCTCGAGGCTCTGTTCACCGTCGACGAGGAGACCGGCCTGACCGGCGCCGGCGGTCTCTCGACCGAGTGGCTCAAGAGCGACATCCTGCTCAACTTCGACGACGAGGACGAGGGCGAGTTCTGCATCGGCTGCGCCGGTGGCATCGACACCACCGTGGCAATCGACTATACCACGCGCTACTGCCCCGCCGGCGAGGTGGCCTACCGCGTCAAAGTCAGCGGCCTGAAGGGCGGACATAGTGGTGACGACATCAACAAGGGACTTGCCAACGCCAACAAGCTGCTGGCCCGCATCCTTTGGAACGCCACCGAGCAGTGCAAGATCGGTCTGGCCCGCATCGACGGCGGCAACCTGCGCAACGCCATTGCTCGCGAGGCCTGGGCTGACATCGTTGTGGCCAAGGATTTCGACGGCGAATTCAAGAAGATGGTCGACGAGTTCCGTCAGCATCTGACCTTCGAGTTCCGCAGCACCGAGCCTGACCTGAAGGTCGAACTGCTGCCTATCGATATGCCGCAGCTCCTCATCGACCGCCAGACTCAGTACAACCTGCTCAACGTGCTGCTGGCCTGTGCCCACGGCGTGCTGGCTATGAGCCGCGAGATACCCAACTTCGTCGAGACCTCGACCAATTTGGCGTCGGTGAAAATGGATGACAAGCAAATACATATCGCCACCAGCCAACGCAGCTCGGTAGAGAGTGCCAAACGCGCTGCTGCCCAGAAGATTGAGGCTACGTTCCGTATGATTGGTGCCCACGTCACCCATGGCGACGGCTATCCCGGCTGGACACCCAACCCCAGCAGCCGCGTGCTGAAAGTCGGTGTCGAGACCTACAAGTCGATGTTCGGTCACGAGCCCGTAGTCCGCGCCATCCACGCCGGCCTCGAGTGCGGCCTCATCGGCGAGAAGTACCCCAAGATGGACATGATCAGCTACGGCCCCACGCTGCGCGGCGTCCACAGCCCCGACGAGCGCATCGAAATCAAGACTGTCCAGATGTTTTGGGACCTCACGCTTCAGATTCTCAAGAACCTGAAGTGAGAACTTCGTTGTCGGCCGAGCCGACGGCACACCACGAAAACGAAAACCAAAACGAAAAGGGCTACGCGGAGAACGGAGATGTGAGATCGATAAACCAATTGCGGCGGATTTGAAAAATCCGCCGCAATTTTATTTATACCCTCTTCCCATATTCGTAAATTGTGTCGGAGGGCAAGTCGATATTGTCATTCCAATACACCACTGTCCTGCTCGAATCCAATTGCGCCTGATACCATAACCCGTTAATCGTTTTTAATTCAGAGAAACAGTCAATAGATGCAATAAGCATAATACATCCTGTTGGCTGCTGCATACCAATAACCGCTTTCGATAATACCCTCGGTCTCTTTCCAGGTTTCCCGTGAGCGAGACACCTTGTTGTTGACCAATGCTAATCTTTCTTCGTCTGTCAGCATAAAGTTAGTCCCTCCTTTTTGACGTTGTTATAGAATGGGGTACCCTTGCGTTTTGCCCATTCAGAAAATGAATAGACTTTGGTGCTGAAATAAGTTCCGAAATCCCAGCCCATTTCAACGAATGGATACGCAAAAGTACTAAAGGCTTGTGGACCAGCATATTTGTCGTCAATCAATATCAGTAGATCCCAGTCAGAATCACTGCGCTCGTCGCCACGAGCCTGCGAGCCAAAAAGAACAAGCTTTGAGCCGTTAGGAAGAACCGAAAAGCCCAATGATTGGATTGATTTAATTATATTTGTTTTTTCTTTGCTCATAAGAGTGTCTGATACACATTTAAATAACGAATTACTGGTTCTTTTATTGTGTAAGTAGTTAGTCAAATTTATTTGGTATTTATGGTAATTTGCGGATATTCACGGATATCCGTATTAAAAAAATATTTCTGGATAATTTCTGGTAATTCCTGTTCAGAGAAAATGAAAGTTATTTTTGACCAGTTACTTATCAATAAACTTTATTTTGTCGGAATTGAAATTAGTATTAGCCTTGCATAGTAAGTTTTTGAAAATAGAAGGAATGTGTGTCGACTCTCAAAAACGAGACTATAGAAACAACGTCGTTTTACTCTTCTTTTATGTCATTTTCTGGCCGAATTTGGAGTTCAATTCCATATTTGGCCAAACATAACTTTATTTGCTGATTAATAATTGATTGTAGATGATGATTTGGCTGATTAGTGGTTTCTTTTAGGGCCAATTGTGTGTTTTTTCCCGAAAAAACTGATTTGTTTTGATTTAAAATGCGTAATTTTGCAGCCAAATCTGGAGTTTGACTCCATAATTGGCCGTAATATGTTTAGAATGATAGAAAACAGGGAATTCTGTAGAAAAAGAGATAATGGAAATTCCAATCAAAAGGCAGCAGCGACAGGGTTAAGCAATTGTGCAAAAGCTGTGCCTGTGGTAGTGTTGCTTGCAATGAGTCCGATGAATGCAACCTCGCAGACAGCACAGATGTTGGCACAATTAAATGACAAAAATACTGTTGAAATGTATTCACAGCTGCCGCAAATCGACGCACCAAACGCTTTAGAAATCGCCCAAGTCCCCCAAAAACCTGCTTATAACCCCCCGCCAAGAAAAGCTGACGGCACACTCCTCGCACCAAACGTATCAAAACCTGAAAGATACATAAATTCGGAAAAATTCCAGGGCTTAGACGGTAAAAATTATTATATTATATATAACAATGCCGGAAAAGGCTATGATCCTTTTGAGCCGGAATATCCTGAAGATGAAGTATATTACGTGTATATAGTGCCGGAAACATATTCAAATAACAGAAAAGGCACTTTACCGCCAAGAGTTAAGGCGTTTATAAATCACAATAATGAATTTATAGGAGTTGGGTTGGAGGAAGAAAAATATAACAATGGATGGTTTTATAAAGAAGTTCGCCTGCCGGAAGATGTTTTAACTAAAATAATGAGAATAATGCTAAACGATGAATCTCCATACAAATACAACGGAAAGATTGATTTAATTGAAACAAACTCATTAGAATTAAATAACAATTGGTATTACAATAAATGATTCAATATAACCCGTCGCGGTGGATGTTTCTACGTCGCGGTGTTTGATAGGTATCAGTTGGGTCGGATTTGCAATCCGACCCAATTTAATATAAGGAT
>CAMOFI010000028.1 GCA_946613135.1 uncultured Bacteroidales bacterium | reverse complement strand
GGTCGTATTCCTTCGACACGATGCAGACACGCTTGCGGTTGTTGAGCGTGGCGGTAAAGTAGTCGACTACCAGACCGTTGATCCAGGTGCCGATGAGGCCGATAACGACCATACGGAACGGGTTGATGGCGAAGGCAGTGCAGCAAATCACGGCTCCGGCAACAGATACGGAGGCTCCGATGTCGAAGTGGAGGTACTTGTTGACGATTTTTGCCAGGATATCGAGTCCGCCGGTCGAGGCGTTGATGCTGAACATCAGGGCCTGTGCTGCACTGAGCAGCAGCACAAAGCAGCAGAGGTCTAACCATGGGTCGCCCATCACCGACGGACTGCCTGTAATGGGGTTGTCGTGTGCCAGGATGTATTCGCCGGCAGCGTTTTTGGCATCCCAGGGCAGTATTTTGTTCCAGAGGTCGATAAAGGGACCGAGGATAAGGGCTGTATAGACTGTCTTGGCTCCGAATTCTTTGTTGATGAGGAGGAATGCAAGGATGAGCAGGATGATGTTGATGATGGTTACCAGGGTGCCGACGGTGATGTTGATGCCGATGCCTTCAAAAATCTTGGCAATGACAATGGAGAGACCGGATATTGTTCCGATAATCAGCTTGCTGGGAACAAGGAAGTAGTATACGGCAGCGGCCGTTACCATCATGCCGAGAGTCATGATGATGAGCTCAATCCAAAATTTTTTAGTGGCTAAAATGCTTAGTACTTTGTTCATATTTCGTTGTTTATAAGTATTTTATATATTATTTCAATTTTTAAATACGGCTGCAAAATTACATAAAACACTTATTCCCTCAAACAAAAGTGCAAAATAAATTTGACGGTGTGGCTCAGGCGGCGAGTTCCTGCAGTATCATTCCGGCCAGCGTGAAGCCGAATATGGCTGTGATGTGTGCCAAGGTGCCGTTTATTTGTGCTTTGCTGCTGCACCATTCGTGGTCGAGCAGGTCGCTGCGTCCTTCGCCGCTATCGGCTTTGGGACACATGCAGGCCGCCGTGCCGCAGGCCGAGTGTTCTTGGCCTTTGTTGGGCAGCACCTCGGGCGACCATACGCAATGGAATTTCGTGGCCGGAAAACGCTCCTGGCTCTTCATGCGCTTGCGCAAAGCCCGTGCCAGCGGGCATCCGTCGATGTCCCAAAACTCGCTGACTCTTACCTTGGTAGGGTCTATCTTCAGCGCAGCCCCCATCGAGCTGACGAAGTGTGTGCGTGGCTTTTGGCTGGAACCCGACGCTCGTAGTCGGTCTTTCTGCATTTTTATGGTTGCGGTGGCGTGGAGTATCAGTTCCATCTTGTTGCTGAGGCTATCAATGGCGTCGACAACATAGTCGTAGTCCTCGATATGGAAACTTGCGGCTGTTTCGCGGCTGTATATCTCCTGCATTGCCACAATTTCGGTCGCCGGGTTGATGTCGAGCAGGCGCTCGCGCATTGCCTCTACCTTTACACGCCCCACACTCTTGGTTGTCGCCATGGCCTGACGGTTTACATTAGTGATGCATACACGGTCGCTGTCGACCAGCGTCAGGTGGCGTATGCCGCTGCGTACCAGACTTTCGGCACACCAGCTGCCCACTCCTCCGACGCCAAAGATGATCACTCGCGTTTGCTCGATGCGCCGCATGGCCTCATTGCCAAGCAGCAGGCTGGTACGGTTTAATATCGCTTTTTCTATTGTGGCCATGTTATGGTGTATATAGCTGTATTATATGTTTATAAGCGCCGTTTTGGGTCTGTCGGCTGTTTTGCAAAATTACATTTTTTTCGTCATAGCTTAATTTTTACAGGCTACGATTCTTTATACTGTCATAAACCAAAAAAAAATTACAGCCATGAAGAAAATACACAATCTTATTATCGTCGACGAAAGCGGCAGCATGTCGACAATTGAAAAGCAAGCCGTGTCGGGAATGCTCGAAACCCTCAAGGGTATCAATGATTCGCAAAAGCGTATGCCCGAAGTGGTGCAGACGGTCACTCTGATGACTTTCAACTCCAACCATATCAACTATCTCTATAATTGCACTATGGCCGAAGGTGTGAATCCTTACGATATACAATACCTTCCTGGAGGATGCACCCCCCTGTATGATGCAGTGGGGTCTGGAATAAGCAGAATCATGGAGATGGCGGCGAAAGAGGATGGCGTTATCGTCACAATTATCACCGACGGGTACGAGAACGCTTCTACGCGCTACAATCTTAACGACATTAAGCGTCTCATCGACCAGCAGAAGGAAATGGGATGGACCATTGCGCTGATAGGAACCGACGATCTTAATGTGGCATCAATGGCCGACAGTATGTCTATCAGCAACCATTTGAGTTTCAGCAAGGACGAACGTACTACAAGTCGCATGTTTGCCGAGATAAACCGTGCGCGTGAAGCCAGGGTCTGCTGTATGGCCAACGACGATGTATTGGATGCCGCAGCACCATTTTTCAGTGTTTCGTCGTTGTCGAGCGACGACGACATCGACGACGAAAGCAGTCGCTGATCATCGTAGCGAGTACATTGTCTCGTCATTCATCATCACATTATCCAGCCGTAGTGCTTCCTCGAAGAGAGGTGCAATCTCATAGGTGTCGAATCCGGAACCGGCACCTATGTTGCTTATTGTGAACAGGGAGTCTCGGTTGTCGAAGGCGTAGCGGGTAAACAGCTCCACATAGGGCGCAATGGTTTCCACGTCGCCCTGCATTGTGGGTATTGCATAGCTGTTGCCATGAGGGCCCGAGACTTGTCCCTCTACGGCTCCGTGGTTGCGGATAGCCTCTATGGCAGAGCTGCTGATGGGGATGCCCAACAGGTTGCTCTCGAAAACGTATATGTTCGATGCGGTGCGCCGCATATACATGCTTGAGTGTCGACTGGAAAGCGATGGTGCGGACGGCACTTCCATAGGACTTTCCGACAATGAAAGCATAGCCCCGTCAAATACAGCACTATTGTCGAACTCATGCATCCGTGGTATCGGTTCGAAGTCGGGCTCGAGGGCGATGATGTTTTTCGTCGTAACGCGGTGTCTGCGCTGCTCTCCGTGTTTGAGAAAGGGAATTATTTTCTCGTTGAGCATTTTGTGGTAGCGTTGTGATACGGCCGAAGCGCTTATGCCCAGCTGTGCAGCAATCTCTTTGCTTTTGTAGCCGTCCTGGAGCAGGGCTATGAGTATCTGACGGTCGACGGCTCTGATGTCCAACGCGCGGCACATCTCGTCGATGATGTCTGAGTAGCCCATCGTCTGCTCCTCAAGCAGGAAGATGTCGTCGCGTGTGCGCTGCATAAGCCTTTGCTCAAGGCTTTCGTGCATGTGGTTGCCGATGGCTTTCATGCGGTCGAGCATGATGTAGCGGAACCCGTTGGCCATCCAGCTGCTAAGTTTCGTGCTTCCCTTGCGGCGTTCCAGCGGTGTCCAGTTTTTCAGGACCAGATAGAGGTAGTATTCATGTGCCAAGGAGTAAAAATCCAGACCTTCTTGTCCTACAAGGTGATATGTCTTATCGAGGTAGTAGTATGCTATGCGACAATAGCCGTAGAAATAATCGCGTGTGATATTCTCGTCGTGGCGTCGCAGTCCGTCGATAATCTGTTCGTCGCTAAGGTCTGAAAAAAATACCATTGGTTTCTGTTTGTATTATGTTGATTTGTATTCTATTGGAGGTTTTGCACAATTGTTTGTGTTATGCAAAAATAACATTTTTTTTTCTTTGCGTTATTGTAGTCCGGTCAGCCTTCGCCTCTTGTTGTGTGGTGGCTAATCAAAAATAAATAGCCGTCTGCGCGGGCAGACGGCTATTTTTAAGGTAAGAAACTTCTGTTTCTTTAGGCCTCGACATTTTTCTCGATGGCTAATTTACCTCTGTAATATCCGCATTCGGGACATACGTGGTGCATCATGATTTGAGCACCACAGTTGCTGCACGTGGTCAGCTGAGGAACGTCGAGACTGTCGTGCGTTCTTCTCTTTCTTGTTCTCGTCTGTGAGAATCTGTGTTTTGGATGTGGCATAATTATTAATTTTTTATTGTTTGATTTTTCTTTTTGTGGGTCGCGTCAGGCGTTTCCTCTCAATTTCTTCAGCACCTCCCAACGCGGGTCTGTAGCTTCCTCGCTCTCTGTGTCGCTCTCGTCGTTTTCTGGCATGAGATAGGTCATCATCTCGGGGTCGCATGTCGGATTGCCTTCTTCATCGTCGGGATGGATGCATTGTATAGGCATCTTTATGGCCACATATTCATACATCCATTGCGCCAAGTCTATCTTGTAGGCTTTTTCGGGCAATATCAGCACGTTTTCGTCGTCGCTCTGCTCGGTGTCGCTGAATTTTACACACAGCGTCTCTTCTCCTTCCACAGGCCATGGCATCTCGCCAAGACATCTGTCGCACGTTGTCCTAACCTCTCCAGTAAATGCAAAATGAAACAACATCATGCGTTCACTTTTCTCCATTTCGACATCGAAAACAACGTTTGCTCCCAGTATTTTTTCATTTTTATAGTCTGAAAAAAAACTGTCGTTTAGTGTATAGTTATAATTATAACGTCCTGGCTTTAAGCCACTAAACTGTATTGTCGTATCGACGTTTTGTTCCATTATTGCACTCTTAATGAGTTTGCAAAGTTACAAACATTTTTTTATTTGGACAAAAAAATATTTTTATCTCACAAAAAAAAGACAGGTGAACCGTGATCACCTGTCATTTTTTTGTCTGTAATGTTGTGTTTTATTCCATCGTTGCTATCTTGAGTACCAGTTTTTCCAGTTTGGTCCGCATCTGCGACCCTGTACATTCAAAGTCGTTGGCAATAATGGCATAGCATAGCCGTTGTCTCTTGGCGTTGGTCACATATCCGGCATAGGCACGCACACCTGTCATCGAGCCTGACTTCATTCTGACGCTTGTGTTCGACGGCAGTCCTGTAAGCATGTTTTTCACCGTCCCGTTCTCGCCGGCAAGGGCGAGGGTCTTTTCGAAGTCGTTGAAGTAGGGCGCTTTCGACATCGCGCACAGGAAGCGGCACATGAAATCGGTGGTCACGCGGTTGCGTACCGACAAGCCGCTGCCGTCCTCGAGGTTGACACCTGAGGTCTCGATTCGGAGCTGCTGCAGGAATTCGTTGACGGCTTTGGCTCCGTTGGTGCTGCTGCCGAGGCCATGGACCTTGAAACCCAAGTAGCGGTGTATGGCTTCGGCATAGGTGTTGTTGGATGTCATGTTGGTGTATTGCGCTATGACATAGTATGTTGGTGATGAGTATTCAATCAGTGAATTGAGTTTTAGTGGCGACTTGATGGCTTCGGCGGCAGCGCCCGACACTGGCACTCGGTGCTGGCGCAGGTATACTGTGAACAGGTCGGCGCAGGCCTGAGCAGGCTTAGGCATTGAAGCCCGCACGCTGAAGTTCTTGCCGTCGATGGGTACGGTGCCGCTGCATTTGCGTATCGTCGAGCCGGGGTCGCCATACACTATCACTTGATCGCCCGACTTTGCCGGGCCGGTGGTTGTCTCGTTTATGAGGTGCATGGTGATTCCTTTGGGTTCGGTGCGCGACACGGTGGTGGGGAAGCCGACTCTTGAACCAGGGGTGAAGTGTATGAAGAACATGTTCTCGTGGAAGTTGAGGCCGCATACGCCGCTGGCGTAGTAGTTGCCAATGTCGCCCCACTGCCAGCTGTCTTGTATGGGGTGGTCGTCGAAAATGGTGGCATCGTAGAACACACGTCCGTCCACGGCCTTTATTCCGGCGGCGGTAACAGCCTTGTGCCATGCCGCAAAGACCGAGTCGGGCAACGTCTGGCGGTAGCGGTACGAGCCCAGCATCGGGTCGCCGCCGCCAATGATATATATGTCGCCACGCAGGGTGCCGCTTCTGTCTATCTCGCCAGTGTAGGCCAATGTGGTGTGGAACCGGAAATTGCTGCCCAGCTTGTCGAAGCCCGCCGCGGTGGTCATCAGCTTGGTCAGCGATGCAGGAATCATCGAACGTTGCGAGTTATAGGAATACACCTCGCTGCTCTTGTCGATGTTGTATACGCATACCGAGAGCGATGCATGTTTCATCGAACTTTCACGCATGAGCTCGTTGATGCTTTTGGCAAGTGATGTGGTGTTCTGGGCCGTCAAGTGCTGTGGCATTAAAACGGAGGCAACCATGAGTTGCATGGCCAGGAACGACCTCATGATATGTTTGTTCATTCTTTTGTGTTTTGATGTTGGTTGATAGAGTCTATATAGTCGAGCAGCTTGCTGCGTCCGGTGCCTGACACCGACGAGGTGATGAACATGGTGGGCAATTCTTCCCACTCTTCGCTGAGAGCCTTTTTGAATGCGTTGACATTCAGGGCTGTGCTGCTCTGGTTCTGCTTGTCCACTTTGGTGAACACTATCGACAGAGGAATGCCGTTACGGCCGAGCATCGATATGAACTCAAGGTCTATGCGCTGCGGCTCAAGGCGTGAGTCAATAAGTACGAAGGTGTTCATCAGCGTCTCGCGTTGCAGGAGGTATTTGTTTATCATTTTTTGCCATTCTGCACGGTAGGTTTTCGATACTCGTGCGTAGCCATAGCCGGGCAGGTCGACGAGATACCACTGCTTGTTGATCAGGAAGTGGTTTATCAGCTGGGTCTTTCCGGGCCGTACGCTGGTTTTGGCAAGGCTTTTGTTGTTGGTCAGCATGTTGATTAGTGACGACTTGCCGACGTTGGAACGGCCTATGAAGGCGTATTCCGGCAGCCCTGTGTCGGGGCATTTCGACGGGTCGCTGTTGCTGACTACAAAGGTGGCGCTCTTGATCTCCATGGACTATATCTTGTTTTTGTTCTCGCGGCGTTTCATGCGTCGCTCTATTCGTTTCTGCTGTCGCCGCTGGGCCGGGGTCATATCCTCCTCCGACGCCTGGGCGCGGTCGCGGGCAATCTTGTGTTCTTTGAGGACTAAAAGGTCCGAAGCCTCTTGGTCGTCGATGTCTTTACGCCACCATGGCATTCTCCGAATGTTTATTTTGAATAGTTTATGGCGTTCGAATCCGCGGTTGCGGGTCTCGTACGACTCGAAGTGGCGGGCCTTCTTGTCGGGGAATATGTCTTTCACCTGCACAAGGATGCCTGTCTCGTCGGTCTCGCCGAAGGAATGGTTGTATGCCGTGCCAAACGATCGCATTGTCGACGAGAGGTTCATGTAGGCGTTGACTAACGGAGGTACGTACGAGCCCATTCCTTTGACAGTTCTCAGCAGTATCTGGTAGTCTTCCTTGTAGTTGCGTCCGTCGAACATGTCGTTGAGCTCGTTCAGGTCGGTCGTGATGGTCAGCGGTTCGTTGGGCCACACGAGTCCGTCTTTGTCGGGGAAGTGCTTCTTGTAGAAGTAGAGTATCATATCCTTGGCGCGGCGGTTCATCTGCGGGTACATCGTTATCTTGCCGAAATAGTAGCGGGTTTCGGGGATTTCGAGTGCAATGGTGGCCAGGCCGTCCCACAGGTTGTCGAGCGAGTACATGCCTTTGCGCAGGTTGTTGCCAGGCTGGTACTCGGGCTGCACGAACGAGCGGCCCAACTCGAGGGTGTAGGGCAAGTAGTTGTTTATGAATTCGTCGGTAAAGTGGAACAATTCGGCGGTAGGGGTGTAGATGGAGCCGTCTATCGAGCGGAACATGTTGCTGCCGTGGATGAAGCGGTAGCCGCCGACGATAGCCTCGTTCTCGGCGTCCCAGACAAACAGCTGCTTGAAGCAGTAGGGCTCGGGCAGCGTGTCGAATTCGTCGATGTCGACGGGCTTGCCGGTGCCGCCACCTTCTGTGGCAAAGGCTATCTCGCGCAGACGGCCTATCTCTTGCATGATGTTGGGCGAGAGGTGTGCCGTGGTTACGTAGATTTCCTTGCCGCCATAGTTGGTGTGGCGCAAGAAGTTTTTGCTCGACAATTCTGCTTTTATGAGACTTCTGTCGACGGGAGGAATGATGTAGCTTAAGTCTTTTTCCATCGTTTTCGGTTTTGGCCTGTCGTGAACAGGATGTGTTCTTTTCCCAATGCGTTAAAATTCAGCCCGATTCTTTTCTTTGCGACATTGGTGCTGTCGGCTATGTTGCAATGCAAAAATAACAATTTCTTCGTAGAATGCGAAAATTTTTCAAAAAGGGTCTTCTTTGTTTCATCACATTTCGCTTCTCAGCCGGTACACTTCGTCGCGCAGTATGGCAGCCCATTCCTTGGCTGTGTGGCTTTCGTCGAAGTGCTGCCATGGTATAGGCTCGCCTATTGCCATGTGGAATGTATTGCCGCGTTGAGCAAACATCTCGCCGGGAAGGAGGGCCATCTCGAAATTGAATTTTATGCCTATCCGTTTGCGCAGGTTGGCTATGGTGTAGAACCTGCGCCGGTTCCTTGCCTCTATGTGTACCGGTATGATGTCGCGGTGGTGTTGCGTGGCTTTTTTGATCACTGTTGGTTTCCATTCGAGGTCTTTGATTTCTCCGTTCGTGCGGCGCGAGCATAGCCCGGCAGGGAAGTAGAGAAGTGCGTTGTGTGATGCGAATGCCTCGTTGATGCCCGACGCCGTATTGCGGTTGCCGTGAACCTTGTCTATCGGCACAAACACGTCGTGCATCGGAGTGAGGTGCATCAGGAAATCGTTGACAGGGAACTTGATGTCGTTGCGTCTTTTGCCCACGGCGGCTATCAGAGCCATGCCGTCGGGGCCTCCAAGGGGATGGTTGGCTACGATAATGGGGCTACCGCCAACGGGTATACGTTCTTCGTGCGACACCGACACACTTATGCCTAAATATTCAAGGATGGCATGTGCAAAGGCGACACCTTCCTTGTCGCGGTTCAAGTATATGCCTTCGTTGATCTCGTCAACATGCAACAGCCGGTTCAGCAAGCGGATGGCAAACCGCGAGGCTTTGATGTTTTTGCTTGCAAAAACCTTTTCAAGGTCGATTAGTTTTTCCGGAATATCGTTCCTTTGGTTCATTATAAATATATGTATACTATAATATTAAGGGGCGTGGTTTGTTTTTTTTGCAGCACGGATGCCGTTTGCAAAAATATAAAAAAAATCGGATTCAAAGAATCCGATTTTTTTTGAACTCGCATCAGGGCTTTATTCCCCACACTCTTTTATTCGATTGTGATGGTCTGTGCAAGCTGTTTCTGCTCTTCGGGAGTGAACTTGGGCAGTGTCACCGTTAGGATGCCGTTCTCCACTTTGGCTCCGATGTCTTCTTTCTTCACGTTTTCAGGCAGGGTGAGCATCTGCTTGAATTGCGTCGAGCTGAACTCGCGGCGCAGGAAGTGACGCTTCTCGTCCTTGTCTTTCTTCTCTTCCTTTTGCTGCATCTCGATCACCAGATTGTTGTCGGCGTCAATGCTGAGGTTGAGGTCCTCTTTTTTCATGCCAGGGATGCAAAGTTCCAAGCGGTAGTCCTTGTCGCTTTCGCTGACGTTCATTTTCGGAGCTGTGGTTGTCTCTTCATCGGTGCTGCACATGCCGTTCCAGCGGTTCCAGTTCATCAGTTCGTTGAACATTGTGCTCATAAGGTCGTTGTTTCTTCTTGCTACTAACATGATTTTGGTCTCCTATTTTTTAATTGTTAAACATTCAATTTTTTTGTTTGAACTCCGAGCTTTTGTCCTTTCGGCTCTTTTTCTGAGCTCGTCGTTCACTCCAATAATTATCAAATCTCGTGCCGTTCCAATACCTATGACAAAATGACTGATTCGGTTGTCTAATTGTCTTTATAAATGACAATATGGCATATTTGCATATTGCGATTCAACCCATAAATGCAGGCTAATAGTCTTCTCTTGTTAGGATAATATGTGTCAAATCAAATAGTTCTGCTTTTATATTGTGACGTTGGGAAGAATGTTTTTATTTGTGGATAGAACAGATGCCTATAATTGTGTATGATTTATGATTATACATTATATTGTTTTGTCATTGCAATGGGCAAACGGCTCGTTTAATGCGAACCAACCTGCATTGGCGCTTGAGAGAGTCTTGTTCTGCCTACGTTCTGCAACACTAAGCCGGAGGCTGTCTTTGTCGACAAATATCTATTGTTGTCCGATGCCAATTTTCTATAAATGAGTGTTTGAAAAAAGCATTTTTGTAAATGTATGTGAAGAAGGAATGGATTAATTTGGTATTTTTAATTGATTGAAAAATAGTCATTAATTGTGAAAGTGTATTTTTTTTTGACAAAAAAGTTTGTGGGTATAAAAAATAGTAGTACTTTTGCAACCTCAAAAACGTAAAGAAAATGGCAAAGAAAAATAAAGACGCAAGAGTACAAGTCATACTGGAATGCACCGAGCAGAAAACCAGTGGTGTGCCGGGTATGTCGCGTTATGTCACGACAAAGAACAAGAAAAACACCCCGGAACGTTTGGAACTGAAGAAATATAATCCGTTCCTCAAGAAAGTAACTGTTCATAAAGAAATCAAATAGTATATAGGAGAATCAAATTATGGCAAAGAAAGTCGTCGCAACACTCAAAACTTCTACTGGCAAGAGCTTTGCAAAGGTTATCCGTATGGTACGTTCTCCCAAGACCAATGCCTACGTTTTCCAAGAGGAAATCGTTCCTTCTGACAATGTCCAGGAGTATCTGAAAAAGAAATAATAGTAAAGGATAAAGATAATTTTTTTCATACGCTTTTGTTTTGCCTCGCTTCTTCTTGAAGCGAGGTTTTTTGTCTTTTAACATTTGTTTTAAAAAAAAACCTTATCTTTGCAAATTCATTAACAACGTTTTTCCGCAAGAAACAAATATGGGACTATTCTCTTTTTTCAGCAAAGAAAAGAAGGAAACTCTAAACAAAGGGCTCGACAAAACCAAGCAGAGTTTCTTCTCAAGGCTTTCTAAATCAATACTTGGCAAGTCTACGGTGGACGATGAGGTACTCGACAACCTCGAGGAAACCCTTATCTCTTCGGATGTCGGAGTAGAGACCACTCTGAAAATAATCGACAATATACAGGATCGTGTAAAACGCGACAAATATATTGGAATTTCTGAACTTAACGGCATACTGAAGGCCGAAATTGCCGAACTGCTCAACCAGCACCATGCTGACGAGTTTGCCGATTTCGATGCTCCATTGCCAAAGAAGCCTTACGTGATTCTTGTTGTCGGTGTCAACGGTGTGGGCAAGACAACCACCATTGGCAAGTTGGCCTACCAGTTCAAGCAGGCCGGCAAAAGTGTCTTGCTCGGAGCATCCGACACGTTTCGCGCTGCTGCTGTCGACCAACTCACTATATGGTCGGAGAGGGTAGGGGTGCCTATCGTTTCGCAGGGCATGAACGCCGACCCGGCATCGGTGGCCTACGACACTCTGCAGTCGGCCATCTCGAGAGGGTCCGACGTAGTGCTCATAGATACGGCGGGACGTCTGCATAACAAGGTGGGTCTGATGAACGAGCTTACAAAAATCAAGAAGGTGATGCAGAAACTCGTCCCCGACGCGCCTCATGAGGTGCTGCTCGTGCTCGATGCCTCGACAGGGCAGAACGCCATAGAGCAGGCTCGCCAGTTCACCGCCGCCACTGAGGTGAATGCTTTGGCACTCACCAAACTCGACGGAACGGCAAAAGGCGGCGTAATTATCGGTATCAGCGACCAGTTCAAGATACCCGTGCGCTATATAGGACTTGGCGAGAAGATGACAGACCTGCAGGTGTTCAATGCCGAAGAGTTTGTCGACTCGCTGTTCGAAAGCAGCGATAAATGACCCTTTGTCCGATGAAGATAAATATCATCACTCTCGGATGTTCGAAAAATATCGTCGACTCCGAACATATTGCAGGTCACTTGCGTAAGGCTGGTTTCCAGCTCTTTTTCGACCGTGGCCGTAACGACTGCGACATAGTCATCGTGAATACATGTGGCTTTATTGGCGACGCCAAGGAGGAGTCGGTTGACGTGCTCCTTGAGCAGATAGAGGTGAAACGTCGTGGCCGCAAACAACGGCGTCTTATCGCTGTGGGCTGTCTGATAGAACGATACAGGGATGAGCTGCAACAGGAGTTGCCCGAAGTCGATGCCTTCTATGGAGTGCACCAGTGGGGCGAATTGGTCCGCTCGCTCGAGGCTGAGTTCCACGAAAGGCTGGAGGCCGAGCGCATGCAGTCGACCCCACGCCATTACGCATACTTGAAAATCAGCGAGGGCTGCAACAGGAGCTGCTCCTATTGTGCCATTCCGTTGATAAGGGGACGCCATGTGTCGCGCCCTATCGACGAACTTGTGGACGAGGCACGGCAGATGGTTGCCGACGGTGTGAAAGAGATCATCGTCATAGCACAGGACACCACATACTACGGTATGGACATCTATGGCGAACGCCGCCTCGGCACATTGTTGTCGCGCCTTGCAGAAGAGAGCGGCGCAGAGTGGATCCGCCTACACTACACCTATCCTTCGTCGTTCCCGCAGGATGCTATCGATGCCATAGCCCGCTATGACAATATATGCAAGTATATCGACATACCATTGCAGCATATCGACAGCCGCATTCTTACTTCGATGCAGCGTGGCATCGACCGAGAGGGCACGCTGCAGCTGCTCGACCGTTTTCGCAAGGCTATCCCTGACGTGGCCATACGTACTACGCTCATTGTGGGCTATCCTGGTGAGACGGAGAAGGAGTTTGAAGAATTGAAAGAATTTGTCCGTCAGGCTCGTTTTTCGCGTATGGGCGTCTTTGCCTACTCGCCAGAAGAGGGCACAGCGGCCTTCGAACTTGGCGACCCTGTGTCCGACGACGAGAAGCAACGCCGTATCGACGAACTTATGGCAATCCAGGAAGAGATATCGATGCAGGAGAACCTGTCGTGTGTAGGACAACACTTCAAGGTGATTGTCGACCGTCGCGAGGGTGACTATTGGATCGCACGCACACAGTACGACTCGCCCGAAGTGGACGACGAGGTGCTGATTGCCGACAAAGGTTCAACGCCATTACATGTTGGCAGCTTCTATAATGTCGTTGTTACCGATGCCCTCGAGCACGATCTATTGGCCGAGGTGGAACAATAAACAAATGCCCTGACATATGTGATAAACCCCGAAAGTCGGATAAAAAACTTTCGGGGTTTATTACATATTAGGGATATTTTTGTTTGTCGGCTTTTCCTTACTTGATCAGGAACGAGAACTTGTTGAAGTTCTTCAGGGCGATGCCTGTGCCGCGTGCCACAGCACGCAAGGGGTCTTCAGCGATATGCACGTTGAGTTTGGTCTTCGATTTGATGCGCTGGTCGAGACCTCTCAGCAGTGATCCGCCGCCAGCCAGATAGATGCCGTTCTTGTAGATGTCGGCAGCAAGTTCGGGCGGTGTGTCGGCCAGGGTTTCGAGGATTGCCGACTCGATACGGGCTATCGATTTGTCGAGAGCGTGGGCAATCTCTTTGTAGTTGACGAAGATGGTCTTGGGCAGGCCTGTCAGCAGGTCGCGGCCGGGGGTCTCGAAGTCGTCTGGTGGATTTTCGAGTTCGGAAATGGCCGATCCTACGGCAATCTTGACGCGCTCGGCAGTACGTACGCCGATGACGATATTGTGCTGCTTGCGCATGTATTCCATAACATTCTCGTTGAACTCATCGCCGGCAACTTTGATGGATTTGTTGCATACGATGCCGCCCAACGATATGACTGCGATTTCTGCTGTGCCACCTCCAATGTCGACGATCATGTTGCCGTTGGGTTCGAGGACGTCGATGCCGATACCGATAGCTGCTGCCATGGGTTCATGTATCATGCGGATTTCTTTGGCTCCAGCCTGTTCTGCGCTCTCGCGCACGGCACGTTCTTCGACGTTGGTGATACCAGAAGGGATGCAGATAACCATGCGCAGGGCCGGTGGCATGATGCTGCGGCTGATGTTGGTCATCTTGATCAGCTCGCGGATAAGGTGCTGTGCCATCTCGAAGTCGGCAATGACGCCGCCTTTCAGTGGACGTACGGTCTCTATGTTCTTGTTGTCCGTCTTGCCGTCCATCAGCTGAGCGCGTTTGCCTACAGCCTCAATCTTGTTGGTGTTTTTGTTGTAGGCAACGATGGAGGGTTCGTCGATGACCACTTTGTCGTTGTAGATAACGATAGAGTTGGCTGTACCGAGGTCCATTGCCAGCTCTTTGTTGAAAAAGGAGAGAAGACCCATGTTATATTTCGAAAGTTGAATTGTTTATTAGTTAAGATATGTTATTTTCGCTCTATTATGTTGTGTTGTATACGGAAAAGTCTGTTTTTTGTTTCGTTTTTTTCAACTTTTCGTCGCTGTGTTTCGCAATGCTGCGTAGTGGGCTGATTCAGAGTTTAGTGTTTGAAGTGACGGATGCCGGTGATAACCATTGCCATGCCGTTTTTCTCGCAGTAGTCGATGCTGTCCTGGTCGTGGATGGAGCCGCCGGGATGCACCACGCCAGTGATGCCGGCATTGTGGGCAATCTCGACACAGTCGGCGAATGGGAAGAAAGCGTCGCTTGCCATTACGGCTCCGTTGAGGTCGAATCCGAACGACTGGGCTTTGGCTATGGCCTGTCGCAGTGCGTCGACACGGCTTGTCTGGCCTGTGCCGCTGGCCAGGAGCTGACCGTTTTTGGCAAGCACTATGGCGTTGCTCTTGGTGTGTTTGACGAGTATGGTGGCAAAGGCCATGTCGGATGCCATGGCAGGAGTGACATTGGTGGATGTCACGCTTTTGGTGAGTTCATCGGCTTTAGGCACAACGGTGTCGCGGTCCTGTACAAGCACTCCGTTGAGTACGTTGCGATACATTATGTTGCTTTTCTTGAATTCTTTGCGGCGCAGTATAATGCGGTTTTTCTTGCCGCGCAGCACTGTCAGAGCCTCTTCGTCGTATTCGGGGGCAATGCATACCTCGAAGAAGATTTTGTGCATTTCGTCAGCCACCTCTTTTGTCACCTTGCGGTTGGTGATAAGTATACCTCCGAAGGCGCTAACGGGGTCGCCGGCAAGGGCATCCTGCCATGCTTCGAGCAGGGTGTTGCGCACTGCCATGCCGCAGGCATTGTTGTGTTTTAGGATGGCAAATGCGGTGCCGTCAACATCGTCGATGAGGTTGCAGGCAGCGTCGATGTCGCCCAGGTTGTTATAGCTGATTTCTTTGCCGTTGAGTTTGTCGAAGCAAGCATCGATGTCGCCATAGAACCAACCTTTTTGGTGGGGGTTTTCACCGTAGCGAAGGGTCGAGCATTTGTCGACGCTGCATTTGAAAGCGGGCAGTTGCTCTGTTTTGTTGAAGTGGTTGAAGATGGCTGTGTCGTAGTGGCTGCTGACGCCGAAAGCGTAGCAGGCGAAACGGTGACGGTCTTCGATTGTAAGGCCGCCGTTCTGTTCGTTGTACAGTTTCAGGAACTCGGCATAGTTGTCGACAGAGGGGACGATGACCACGTCTTTGTAGTTCTTTGCTGCAGCGCGGATGAGCGAAATTCCTCCGATGTCGATTTTCTCGATGATGTCCTGTTCGGCGGCGCCGCTTGCCACGGTTTGCTCGAAGGGATAGAGGTCGACGATGACGAGGTCGATTTCCGGAATCTCATATTCGTTGAGTTGCTCGCCGTCGCTGAACATGTCGCGTCGACTCAGTATGCCGCCGAACACTTTGGGGTGCAGCGTCTTGACGCGCCCGCCAAGAATGGAGGGGTAGCCAGTGAGCGACTCCACTGTCACGGCGTCGATACCCAAGTCTTTGATGAACTTGTATGTTCCGCCGGTAGAATAAATAGTCACACCTTGCTTGTGCAGAGCCTTTACTATCTCGTCAAGGCCGTCTTTGTAAAAAACAGAAATAAGAGCGTTCTTTATCTTTTTTGTTTCCATTGGAATATTGTATTATTACAAAATGATGTATATGATTGAAAATATGATGGTTGTCCGAAACGCCCAAAGGCTTTCGCAGCTTGCAAATTTACATGTTTTTATATAATTACACGTAATGATTGCAATATTTTTTGCCGATAGGGTCATAGTGCTGTATGGGCGCTAACGGCTAAAAAGTATGGAGTGGTGCATGGCGGAGGCAGTCGATATGCAGCTGTCAGTTGCCCATCTCAATGCCCACACCTTTGGCAGTATGTACCAGTCGTTCGTTGGGATCGATGAAGTGTGGCGTCCGTACAGCCTCTTCAAGGCTCACGCCTACGATGTCGGGATGGTGGTAGGCCACCATTTGTCCGAAACGGCCTTCGAGAACGAACTCCATGGCCCGCACGCCGAATTCTGTGGCCAGAACGCGGTCGAAAGCGATGGGAGTGCCACCGCGTTGCAGGTGTCCGAGGATGGTGCAGCGGATGTCGTGTTCTACGCCGGCCTCCTTGAGGTCGGCGGCAAGTTGTTCGCCAACACCGCCCAGCTTCACGTGCTGGTAGCCCACCTCACCCGTCTCGGTTCCGGTGACGGTGCCGCCCTTGGGCATTGCGCCTTCGGCAACGACGATGATGCAGTAGCCGCGGCGTTTGTTGTATCGTTGCTCAATCTTGGCTTTGACCTTGTTGATGTCGTATGGTATTTCGGGAATCAGGCATACGTCGGCACCTCCTGCTATGGCACTATGCAGCGCTATCCATCCTGCATCGCGTCCCATCACCTCCATGATGAACACTCGATTGTGGCTGGCGGCAGTGGTCACCAGCTTGTCGATGGCGTCGGTACAGATCTGCACAGCTGTCTGGAAACCGAAGGTGTAGTCGGTCATCGAAAGGTCGTTGTCGATGGTTTTCGGAACACCTACGATATTGAGTCCCTTGTTGAAGAGTCCGAGCGAGATACGTTGGCTGCCGTCGCCGCCAATGTTGATTACGGCGTCAATGCCGAGGTATTGCAGTTTGCGCAGCATCTCGTCGCTGCGGTCTACCGTGGACCAGCTGCCGTCGGCGTTCTTGATGGGCCAGGCAAAGGGGCCTCCCTTGTTGGTGGTGCCAAGGATGGTGCCGCCTTGAATCTGGAGACCTTCCACACGCTTTTCGTCAAGGATTTCGATCTCGGTAGGCTCTCTAAGTACTCCGTTGAAGGATTCGATACATCCTACGACCTCCCAGTCTTTTTCCTGTGAGGCTCGTTTGACGATGCCGCGAATCACGGCGTTCAGTCCGGGGCAGTCGCCGCCTCCGGTTAGGACCATTACTCGTTTTAGTGCCATGAAGTTTTATGTATGAAGTTAGAAATATGAGGTTTTCCGGTTATTGAGAATGCATTACAATGCCAGTGCTGTGTAAAGCGTTGAGTGAGTTGTTTTTGTGGCGTTTCCTTGTTAGGGATACGATTTACAAAGATAGTTTTTTTATTCGAAACGTGCATGATAAAAATATAATTCGTAACTTTGCACTTTTAAAACCATCAAGTTATGAGTATAAAAAATATGCACTTATGGCGTTGTCGCTGATGATTGCGACAATGGCATTGGGTAAGAGTTTGGCGGACAGCCGTCGGTCTCATATATGGTTCATGTCATCGGGCGCGACGGCACTGTTGTACGCAAGCTTGTCAAGAAATAAGGCCCATATCGTTGCCATGTGAAAAAAAAATCATATTTTTGGCAGTCGAAAAAAGACCTCTTTTAGAAATTAAATTCTCTATAATAAACTGAATCTTAATTTTTCTGCATAAGAAACGGTAAAAGCTAATATAAGTATATAATTATGAAACTGGAATTTTTAGGAGCGGCACAAGAGGTGACGGGTAGCAAGCACCTCATAACTACAAAAAAAGGACTGAAAATATTACTCGACTGCGGTATGTATCAAGGCAAGGGTCTTGAGACCGATGCCATGAACCGCGACCTTGGATTCGACCCCAAGGAGATAGACTATCTGATACTTTCGCATGCCCACATTGACCATTCCGGTCTGATACCGTACATATACAAGCTTGGATTCAACGGCGTGGTGGTGTGTACACCTGCCACACGCGACCTCTGTTCTATCATGCTTGCCGATGCCGGCCGCATACAGGAGTCGGATACGCAGACTTTCAACAAGAAACGTCAGAAACAGGGACTCGAACCCGTCGAACCTATCTATACAGAAGAAGATGCACAGGCCTGCATGCAGTGCTTCATCAGTGTTCCTTACCATAAGAAATTCAATATTGAGGGAGAGGTGACACTCGAGTTTTTCGATGCTGGTCATATCCTGGGTAGCGCTATGGTGTATCTCGAAATCAAAGATGGACGCCGCACCATAAAATTAGGCTTCACCGGCGATGTGGGGCGCTACGATAAGCACATACTAAAGAATCCAGAACCATTCCCACAAGTAGACTACCTGCTTATGGAGTCGACCTATGGCGACCGCCTTCATACGACGCTCGACACCGCCGAGCAAGACCTACTGATGGCCACGCTCGACACCTGCACCAAGAAAAAAGGCAAGCTGATAATCCCCTCGTTCGCCATCGGACGTGCACAGGAAATCATCTATGCCTTCGACCGTCTTCGCACCAAAGGGCTACTCCCGGATATCGACGTTTTTGTCGACAGCCCGCTGAGCGTCAACGCCACCAATATTATGCGTATGCACCCCGAGTGCTTCAACGACAATATTATAGCTTATATGAAGGACAATCCCGACCCGTTCGGATTCGACCGTCTGCAGTATGTCCAGTCGGTAGAGGCGTCGAAAGCTCTCAACGTGCGACACAAGCCTTGCATCATCATTTCGGCGTCGGGCATGATGGAGGCAGGACGTGTGAAGCATCATCTGGCCAACAATATAGACAATCCTTCCACCACGATACTCTGCGTGGGCTATTGCGAACCGTCCACACTCGGTGCCAAGATTATGCGTGGCGACAAGCATGTGTCAATATTCGGCCATGTGTATGAGGTGCGAGCCGACTTGAGACGTATCGAGTCGTGGTCTGGCCATGGCGACTACGAGGAACTGATCCGCTATATCTCCTGTCAAGAAAAACGCCGTCTGAAGAAGATATTCCTGGTCCACGGAGAAGCCGAGACGCAGGAACACTTCAAGGAAACACTAAACAAACGCGGATACAAGCGCGTCGAAATAGCCACCTTCCGCGAGGCTGTGGAGATTTGAAAGCGGAAAACTTTACCACCTCTCGATAACGAAAATAATTTAAAAACCTTAACCTTAATTTTACTTCAGAAACTGA
>CAMOFI010000027.1 GCA_946613135.1 uncultured Bacteroidales bacterium | reverse complement strand
ATGAACGACTTCCTCTTCGAACGCAAGTGCAGCTTTGTAGTGGCCTGGCGCGACGACATCGACATGGACGAGCTGGAGCTCGAACTCATCGACTGCGATATCGACGAGGTGTTCCGCGACGAAGACGAGATTATGATCTACGCCGATTTCAAGAACTACGGCCCCATCTCCAAATACCTTGAAGATAAAGGCTATGAGATCAAGTCGTTCAAATTCGAACGCATACCTCTCACCATGCGTGAACTATCACCTGAAGAACAGGAAGACGTCAACGGACTTATCGAACGCCTCGAAGCCGACGACGACGTGGTAAACGTTTTCCATAATATGGCGTAAGCCGAGCGCAGAGAAAGTTCCATTTTCTATGCCGAGGCGAAGCCATGACGACGAATGTCAACATGGTGTAATTTTTCTTTTTAACGCCTCCCTCTGAAGATGCCTTCCCTCCAAACCGACAGGAAGGCATCTTTTTATGCATATCACAACACGCTACAAATAAACAAAATACACAAATAAGAAAACTTTTTTTCATAACAAACCGTCATTTTCAAAAAAAAGTTGTACTTTTGCAGCCGATTTCGACAGAGAAATCATACCAATAACCACGCATAAAAGCGTGGTTGTCGGCAAAGCCGACACCAACACGCCGCATTCGTCTAGTGGTCCAGGACAACTGCCTCTCACGCAGTAGATCATCGGTTCGACTCCGATATGCGGTACAAAAAGAAGCGACGAATCCAAAAGGTTTGTCGCTTTGTTCATTTAGACAGGTCTATAATTGGCAAACAGCAAGTTTAGGCTCAATTCTCGATTTTCTTCCAGTATACGCTCTCGCTGATGCCCATTAATGAGCCTTTGACGCGCAGTTTGCCGTCGGCGCTGAACTCGATGCTCAAATTGGCACGCAGTCCGCGCTGCGGGTCATAGATCTTTGTGTCGTCCCAGCGGTGCTTCTTGGCATTGTACTTGAGGCCAGAGAAGAGGATGATGCGGTCGGCGGGTGTTGAACGGAGTTTTTTGTCGGGATTTTTGCTGTCGAGGAGTTTGTTGCCCTTTGCGTCTTTGTCGTGCTCAAGCCAGATGACCTGTCCGCGGTATGTGCCGTCGGTGAGCTTGACAATCTTGACTTTGAATTTGTCGTCTCCCTGCTTGCCTGAATATGTGCCGACAATGTTGTCGGCCTTGTCGTTGAGGGTATTCTGCGCAGTTACTGCATTGACGCTCAGCAGCGTCAGCAGAAGAAGAATAAACCGTTTCATTTTATTGTTTTTTAGTTGGTTTTAAGTGATTGTTAAATTCAAAACAAATGTCTCAAGTCGCGCAGGCGACGGCGAGCCACGACATAGGTTGTGTGGCGGTCGGTGATGGCGTTCTGTGCCTTTAGCAGCAAGGCGTATGCCTGCATCACTTCGGAAAGAGTGCTGACTCCGGCCTGATAGTTTAGGTTTGCCAAGCGGTAGTTTTCGTTTGCCATCTCCAAAGCAGCAGAGTCGGACTTCATAAGCATAGCGGCATCCATCATATCGCTATAGGCTTTCTCTTCTTCCAGCGACATCAGATGGTTGTAGTAGTCTTGCTGCATACGGGCTTCGGCAATCCGGATGTTGTGTTGCTTCAACTTGTGCGACATCTCCCACCATCCTGTCAGCGGCACAGAGAGCGAAAGCAACGCTACTGCATTTGACGTTGCGTCCGTCTTGATGATATTGCCATAAAAAGCGGACCCTATGAATGCGAGTTGCGGCAGCGCCTCGCCAAGTGTAAGGCGTCGTTTCAACTGCTCGGCCTCAACGTTCAATTGCAGCAGGCGTGTCTCGGGCCGCAGCGAGTCGCCTACCAGTGTGTATGAGAAGTCAGGCATCGTGGGTGATTCGTATTCGGGGTCGGCAAAAACCAGACTGTCATCGTAATCAATACCTATCTGATTGCATAGCAACCGTTTCGACAGACGTATGCCACTGACAAGCTGCTGTTGGTTGGCAAGCATTTCATTGCGTTTCAACTCCAGCTGCAATGCGTCGGCACGGGTGACAAGACCATTGTTCAGAGCCGACTGCACAACGCGGTCAAGTGAGTCAATGAGAACCAGCGCGGCAGTCACCGTGGCAACTTTTTTCTGCAATCCGGCAACGAGATAGTAGGTCGATTCGATGTTTTCCAATACGTCGCGCACCTTCATTTCGGCTTGCAGTTCCGAAGCTTCCACACCAAGATTGGCCAGCTTGTTGCCCGTCACAATGCGGCCACCTGCATACAGCGGCTGTGCCACCATTACGGAGCCTGTGGCACCTTTCTTCATCAGCGAGACCTCATTTTTGACATCGCTTTCCTCGGCCACCAATTCATATAGTGACTGCAACAAATCACGCATATCATTCGATTGTATGTCTTCCAGGCTGAAGTGCACTAAGGGTTCTAAAGCGTAGTAGCCTATTCCCGTCAAATTCAATTGTGGAAAATACTTGGTAAAGACCTGCCGTTTCACCTCGCGGGAATATTCAATCTCCATCTGCGACGTGCGTATCTCCACGTTGTTGTGCCGCGCAAGCGCCAAGCAGCTGTCTATTGTCAGAGTCTGAGAGTGCGCTGTGTTGAAAGACAGCAGTTGAAAACAAGACAAAAGGCCGATTGTCAGCAAGGCTCTGGTTAGTATATTGCGTTTCATCTTAACGTTGATAGGTTTGAGGGTTCAAGTGTTTGAGGGTCGTATGGAAGTTAAAAAAGGAAGTTAAAAGGGAAGTTAAAAAAGGACAAATGTATTGTATTCTTAAAAGTTAAAGTCAAGGTTAGGGTTAAAGTTTTGTTTTTATGTTCTTATTTTTTCGACAAGTGTATGGGTCGGAAGTTTGTGCGTTTCTTGTTTTCGAATGCTACACAATAGGCTACTGGTAGAATGGTGATAATAAGCGGCAATGTAAACAGTGTGCCGAAGCATATCACCACTCCCATAGGCATCCACAGCATTGTGCCGGCCAATATCATAGGCACCACACCTATCGCCGTTGTCGCTGATGTCAGGAAAATGGGTCGCATACGGCGAAGACCTGCCTGATATGCCGCCTCTGTGACGGAAAGTAGTTCCTTGGTCCGCAACTCTGCTACATAGTCGTACATAATGATTGCGTTGCGTACAATGATGCCTACCAGCGATATAAGACCCAACACCGCCGATATGGAGAAGTCCAGATTGAAAAGCCACAACCCGAAGACGGCACCAAAGACGCACAGCACCGACATCGAGATGGAAAGCAGTGAAATGTCCAGCTTGCCATAATGTATGATAAGCACCAAAAACAAAACGAATATGGCAGCCACCACCGACATCATCAGGCTCGGCAGCAGGCTTGCAGAAAAAGCGAAGGTGCCTCCGGGTTCGACAGTTACACTGTCCGGCAACTGCATTTTGTCAAACTCGCGCTTGATTTTGTAGTATTCGCTTATCTGGCCTTTGCCTGGCATTACGTCGGCAGACACCGTCACACAGCGTACACCGTTGCGGTGCGGCATATTGTTGTGGTGAAAACGCGGCTGAATGTCGGCGACCTGCCGTAATGGAACCCAAAAACCAGGCTGAATACAGGGTACCAGCATATCTCCCAGCGAACCATAGTCGACATTCCCTTTGCCTTCGGAATAAACAGCTATCGGTATTCTGTAGTCGCCCTCCCACAGCGTGGAGAAGGTTGTGCCAGACAAAGCACTGCTAAGGAAGACCGACAGCGTCGACTGTGTGATGCCCAGGCGGTTGGCCTCGTCGGGCTTCAGCACCACCTCCACCATCTCCTCGGTTTCGTCATAGTCTGAATGGACATAGAAAAGGTTGGGATTCTGCTTCATAATCCGCACCAGCGAGTCTCGTACCGAAGCGATGTCGCCATAGTTGTCGCCTTTGACATAGAACTCTATCGGCGACAGCACCGACTGGTAGTCCATTTGCTTGAATCGTATCTGTGCCTGTGGAAATATGTTCTCGTAGCGCTGCGCATATTCGGCAACCAACTCTTTTGTGGCATTGTCGTCAATAGTATTGACAATAAACTGGGCATAGTGGTCTGATGCCAGCTGCGGTGCATAGGTCATATGAAAACGCGGTGACGACATCCCTACAAACGAAGTAATGCTTTTCACACGTTTATCCTTGAGCAGCAACGCGGCAAGCGAGTCGGCGACCCTGTCGGTTTCTTCTATCGATGAGCTCGCAGCCAAATGAATCTCCACTGCAAAGCTGTCGCGCTCGGCCTTGGGGAGTATCTGGATATTGATACGGGTAAACAGAAATACTCCCAACAATACCAGTATGATGCCGGTTGTCAATGTGAGTTTCTTGTGCTGAAAACAGATGTCGAGCAACCTCTGGTATCCTCGCTGCAGGCACTCAAAGAAGGCGTTTTGTATACGGTCCAGTCTCGTTGTCTTACCGCCACCTTTAATGATGCGCGACGAGAGGAACGGAATAACCAAAATGGCATAGAGGAAGCTGCAAGCCAGAGCAATAAGGATGGTCCAGGGAAAGAGTTCCACGAAGTCACCCATAATGTTCCCCTTCAATATGGCCAACGCAGGAAAGAACATCATAGCTATCGACGCTGTTGCAAAAAGCATTGAGTTGGCCAATTTGCCTGTCGACACTGCCGCCGAATACCATCGCGAGTGCCCGGCTTTCAACAAATCTGTGTAGCCGTCTATCACTACCACCGAGTCGTCGACAATCATACCCAAAACGGCTATCAAGGCCGCCAGGGTCACCGTGTTAAGTTCGAAACCGATGAAATACATAATGCCCAGCGTCGCCGCTATGCATATAGGCACCGAGGTGGAACTCACCAATGCTGTACGCAGAGGGAAAAGCAGCAGCATTACTACAATGACAATCAGAATGGCCTCTATTAGGTCTTTGAGAAACGAACGCACCGAGCTGTCGACAACCTTTGGCTGGTCGGTGATACGGTGTATATGGACATCGGGCGTGATGCTCGACTCATAGTCCTTGATGATTTCCTCAACTTTTTTGCCAAATTCCACCACATTGTTGCCGGGACGCATCTCTATAGAAAGCATTATGCAACGGTTGTCTGCCATTGGCGTATTCTGATGCTCGAAGTATTTTATATGTGGCTTCGACTCCTCATAGCGCGACTCAATGGTGGCAACATCTCGTAACCGCAAGGTCTGACCTGTCGCGGGATCGGAGAATATTACCAGCTCGCTCAAGTCAAAAATATTGCCAAATGGAATAGTGACGTGCACCAGTGCACTACCCTCGTCGTTGTTCACTTTGCCCGATATGGTGCGGAATCCGTGTGCCGCAATCTCGGCCGAAACAACCGACGGTGAGATGGCATACTGTGTCAATTTCATAGGATCCATATGCACCGCTATCTCCTCTTTTTGGTCACCGACAACACTTATGCGGCCCATTTCAGGTATGCTGCGCAGACGTGCCGACAGCTGTTTGGAGATGGCTTCAAGCTCTCGGGGCGAGCGTTCAGCGCTCTCTATGGCAAGCAGCAGTGACGAGGCATTGCCGAAATCGTCGATGACTGCTGTCGCCGTCACACCCTGCGGAAGGTCTGTAAACCGGAACAGCGTCAGCCCCTCGCGGATACGCGACCAAGTGACTTTTGGATCGTCATCCGAATGAACCAGTGTCACAAAGATATAAAGCATACCGTTCTGACTATAAGAATATGTTTTAGTCTTGTCGACATCGGTAAAAGTAAAGAGATAATCCTCAACCTTGCCAGCCACCTGTTCCTCAATCTCCTCGGCTGTGGCACCAGGATACACCACCGCCACAACACCTTGCTTTATCTTCACGTTGGGGAATTCGTTCTTGTTCAGGTGGGGCAGTGCATAGAAGCCTATAGCGATAACTATTATTATCGAAAACGCCAGCATCGGAAAGCTCCGCATAGCGCCCTCTATCATATTTCTTCTTGCCGCCATCTTGTTTTGTTATGTATTTTTGTTTTTACTGGTACGCAGGCGCTTCGCCTGAGATAAAATACAGGTTCCGCCTCTCAATTACTGAATTTCACTTTGGCTCCTGTATATAATTTATGCTGGCCGGCAGTCACCACGGTGTCGCCGGCGGCAAGACCGTCTTTAACCACGACACTGTTGCGCTGGAAATCGCCTATGGTTATTAGGCATTGCTCCGCCCTGCCGTTCTTGACGACCCACACCACAGTACCCTCGGGCATCGTCTGCAGGCAGTCGGAGGGTACCGCAATGCCTCCCGTCTCGCTCAGTTTTATATGCACTTTGGCCACCATATCAGGCAACAGACTTTTCACATTGCCCGACACAATTGTGGCATAAACCCTATAAGTATGACCCAGAGGATTGGCAATTAAACTCTTGTCGCTGACACGCAGCAACAAAGGCTCGTTACCGATAGCGGAAACAACAGCAGTGGCGGTATCGCCGATCTTGATAAGCGATATTTCCTGCTCGGGAACGGAAAACTGGACACGCAAACGATTCATATTAAACACACGTGCAAATGGCTCGCCAGGACGTATTTCCTGCCCCACTTGATGTGCACCGCACGACACCACGCCGCTGATTGGCGAGCGCAAGGAGCAATCATCTAAGTGCTTACGAGCGCTTACTTCAGCTTGGCGTGCCTTTTCTAGATTGGTTTCCATTTCTACCCATTTCACCTCGCTGAGACCACCTTCGCGATGCAAGGCCTCTAAACGGCGGTAAGCGTCTTCGGCCTGGCGTAAGGTGGCCAACGCAGTTGAATGTAAGCTTTTGGCTGTGGTGGCATCAACCTCGGCAAGCAGTTGCCCTTTGGTCACACGGTCACCGTTCTTTACCGACTCTTTTGTCAGTGTACCACCCAACAGGAACGACAGACTTACCTCCTGATCCGACCCTATGGCACCCACATAGTTGCGCTCGTTAGGTGTACTGCTGTTACCAACCACCAGCGTTTCAACCAGTATCGAATCGCTCCATCCCGACGGCGTGCCTTCACCTCCGGAACAAGAGCATATCACTGTCGCACATAAGCATACAGCACACAAACAATTTGTAAGCAGGCACCTTGCCTGCGATAAGAGTTTCATATATATTGTGTCTTTCATTTATACAATACTTTTTGCAGTGCAAATTAACGAAAAAAATCTTTATTCAAGCACATTCACGCCAATTTATCTCCATAGCACATCTTATTACGTTACAGAATGAATTGAATTTCAAAGTAATATACAACCAAATCATATCAGGTCAATCTGGGTCTTGCTCTTGGACAACACATAGAATTATGTGCCATTTTTGATGCGAGACTGAAAAAAAAGCACTTCGACAAGCCCTTTCATTGGTATGCAGTCACCTCGCCGACGATAATACTCATAACGTTCTCCGTTCTCAATTCTCCGTTCGTTGTATTTATAATTTGGCCGTTTTAATTTTTATTCGTACCTTTGCAATATAATTAAACACCTTTTACAATGAAAAAATTGCTGATTCTTTTGACTACAATTGCTCTTGCAAGCCAGTTTGCATTGGCACAGACCAGCCTGAACGACGCCCTCAAACCCACCAGCGAACGGCGATGCACGCACTATTCCTCAAAAGATAACCCTCTGTGTATTGCCATCTATCATTACCGTGGTGGCTTTGTGCTCAAAACTGGGCTTGGCGGTCTTATCTCGTCCGATAACCCGGGTGGACACGTGGCCTACAATCTGAATGGTGCTTATGACAAACTTAGCTTTGTTATGGGACCAGGCGGTCAATATTCCCCCAACTCGGCTGGTGACGGCAGCAATGTCATTGTCACTGTCAAGGGCGACGGGCGTACTCTGCTCGACGAGGTGGTATGGAACCACGACGCGCCCCGCGAGGTGACGCTCGACGTGAAGGGTGTCAAGGAATTGCGCTTCGACGTGATGCAGGGGACAACAGACTTGGCTGTTAGTTCGGCACGCCTGTGGAAAGCTGGCCAAAAACCGACAGTAGCGCCTAATCCACTGAAATTACCTGCTGGCAAAGTAACTCTCGTCAAAGATCTATGGCCGCACTATATTCGTCACAGCGGCTGGATTGCTGCTATCACCGAACGCGACGGTGAAATAGATGTTGGATGTCAAACAAGCAAAAAAATCAGTATTAATCGTGTAGAATACACAACAGGACTCCAATTCAGCCTTGACCAAGCACTCATAGGGACAAACCAGAGCTGGGCCTACTTTTGGCTGCAGAAGAAATACGACAAGGTGTCGTTTATCGTAGGTCCGCGCGATAACCAAAGTTCTCGCGCCAGTGGATGGCTCATCGTAAAGGCCGATGGCAAGATAATATATGAGAAGGAGGTGAAACAGACTGATATGGCTGAACAGGTGGTGCTCGATGTAAAAGGCACGGAACAGTTGGCCTTCTTTGGCCAATATGCCAATAGCGACTTCTTGGGTTCTATCACTTTCGGTGTGGTGAACATCACAGCCTATCCTGCCGGTGCCACCAATGTGCCAACCCCTGGCGATGTCAACGGCTCTAAAGAGCGCATCAGCAAGCTGCCCGATGTCTGCGCTATGTGCAGCAATATACCGCCCTACTCGGTGCGCGGCGTGTCGGCACACAAAAACACCTATTTCGACGGTGCCTCGCGCCACTATACCTTCTCGATGGGCGGAGAAAAGTTCTGGGAGGGCTTCATCCTCACTACCGGCACCACGCTATTCGACGACAATATCAACAGTTTTGCCACCTTCGACTTGGCAGGCGAGTATGATTGGATAAGCTTTACGGCAGGATGCCTCACCAATCACCGCGTGCTGGCCGACGACATCATACGTGTCTATGCCGACGATAAGCTGATACTCGAGACCTCCATCCACGCCACTTGGCCCAACCAGCATTTCGAACTGCCGCTGAACCGCTGCCGCAACCTCAAGTTTGTCAAGCCCGGCACAGGCGAGAGCAAGCAGGTGTATTTCGGTATTGCCGACGTCGTCCTCTATCGAGGCAAACCGCGTTCCAACGACCTCTTTGTCCACGAAAAGCCCGACTGCCCGCCCACAGCCGACCTCATCGACTTATGCCAGCGGCCGTATTTCCACTACGTGGGGCGATACCTAAGCACGATGACCAATTTCGACTTCAATGACTGCTTCAAGAATGGCAGTTCACAGCGCGAATTCTTCCAGATGAAGGACGGCAGCAAAATCTACAAGGGTATTATGCTTGAGACCAATGTGCCGCCGTTGGACCTCGAGGATATGACGATAGGTAAAGCCTTCGGTATGATGTTCCTTCCAATATACGGTATGGCGGTTATCGACGACAAAGGCCACCAGTCGTCAGTAGCTGCCTTCAATCCTTACCGTGAATACGAGAGTGTCACCTTCACCGTTGCTAACAAGAGCGAGTATGTCGACCCCTTCAGCGAGTATTTCTCCGACGGAAAGATGCCACCAGTCACGCTGTTTGTCTTCGCTGACCGCGAACCCGTGGCTGAAATAACCGTAGACAACAAGATGAAACCTGCGACCTACACTGTGCCCATTAACCGCTGTGAACAATTGATGTTCTGGCTGCAGTGCGGCGATGTGCGTTCGGGACAGTATGTCATCTATGACATTAAAGTGGATAAGCGTAAACTGCCGCAGACTCCTTCATCATTGGTCAAGAACCGTCAGGTAGTTAGTGGACAGAAAACCGCTGAACAGCCATCAATGCCAGCTCCTAAACCTGAAGCTAAGAAGCCGGCAAACAACAAGAAAGAAAAGAATTCCAAAGCCAAGAAGGAAAAACCGGCAGTCGTATGGACCTATGACAAGTTGAGCGGCAACAAGAATATCGACGACTTCCTGAAGGCGGTGGACGAGGTGTGGAATGCAACCCTTGCTATGCAGCAGAAGCTTGAGCCTGCCTATAATATGCGTGAGGATTACGTGCAAGCTTCCGACGGAACCGTATACCGTGCTGTCTCTTTTGTCGACGCTGGCGGCAAGATGAGCATTCGTGCTCTGCTTCAGTCCAACAATGACTTCGCATCGATGGAGAAGACCGTTAAGAATAAGGCCATTGATGCCGACTTGTACCTGCCGACGGCAACGCTGGCCGTTGCCTCGCTTAAGCAGGATATCATAAAGTACGGCAAGCTTGTCAAATTGGGCGGACAGGCCCTGTCGCAGTGCCGCCGCCAAGCAGCCGATATGGTCGAGACCAAGCAGCAGGAGACCGACGCCATAAACGCCCTGCTGGGCCAAGCGCTGACTGTCGACGGTATAGGCAGCACCGACCGCACTTTGATCCTGCCAATCCCTGGTGGGAGCGGAGCCCCTGAGGGTACCTCCGTGCAACAGCTGCGGTACTACAATATGAATTGAAGAAGTGCAGTAGGGTAGTGCCGGACGCAGCCTGAACTGCACGAAAAAAAACGGTCTCTTCCGAGTAGGGAAGAGGCCGTTTCAGCCTTGCGGCTATATGTTATGTCGAAAAAAAACTATCGCGAGAATGTGAAGAACACCGTCAGTGACGACTGCGCAGCGCCTGGCAGCTGTGCCTCTTCCAAATAGTCCTGAGTTGCTGCTGATGCCGGTTTTGTGGTGGATGTGACGATGGCCGACTGCGGTACGCCTTTGGCTACGACATAGTCGTTCAGCGTGCGCAGGCGCGAGTTGTTCAGTAGCGAGCAGAAGGGCTTGTCGTCGCTCTGGTCGTAGACCGACACGATAGTCAGCTTAAGGTGCGGGTTCTCAATCAGGAACCGTGCTATAGCGTCCACACGTGTGCGCCCTGCCGCCGACAGCTCGCTGCTGACCGACGAGCCGAAGAGGTCGGCGTATGAATATGGCGTGTCGAGGTCAAAGCCAAGCAGGGTCACGTTATAGTTCTCTTCTGCGTAGAGGCGGTCCTCCTTGTTGCGCGAGAGACTTAAGACCTGATTGTATACAAAGTAGTCCTGTGCCGCAAACGAGAGTTCGTATTCCCTGTCTGGCTGCAGGAAAAGCGTGTATTGCCCTTCGCTGTCGCAGCGTATGGTGGTCTCGTCGCGTCTGCCGCGATTCACGGTCACTTCTGCGCCTGCCATCTCTTGGCCTTTGGTGTTGGTCACTTTGCCGCTCAGCCGCACGCAGTCCAAGCGTCCGGTATAGCTGTGGAATGTCTCGTTGCCTGCTGTGTCGCGGTTCAGCCACCATCCGCCCGTGGTGCCGTCAGTGGTAAAGCCGAAGTCGTCGTCCGCTGAGCAGAACGGAGCCTCAAGGCTGTGTACGGCACTGCGCCCTATGGGATACATCATCACAGTGTCGCCTGTCTGTTCCAGTGCCACAAGGCGTGTCGCGTATAGGTCGTGCTGGCCATAGCTGTCGCTCCTGCCGTCCGAGGCAAAGATGAGGAACTCACCGTATATGGCCGACATTGCTTCGTCGCCTTCGGTGTTTATGCGATGCCCCATATTCTGCGGGTATTGCCATTCACCGTTGCGCAGCTCGCAGAACCACAGGTCGCGGCCACCAAACCCTATCGGGCAGTCGGAGGCAAACACCATAGCGCGTCCGTCGGCTGAAAAAACAGGGTGTTCGATGCTATACGAGAAGCCATAGGGCTTGATGCGGCGGCTGTCGAATTTGCCGGGCTTGCGCTCGTAATACTCATACAACTGGCTTACGCCCTTGGCATCGTTCTTCGTATAGTAGAATACCCCTGTCGATGGGTGGCGCACGGCGTATGTCATAAGTGGGTCTATGGCTGTGAGGGCGGTGTCGATTTCGGGGAAACCAAGTCTGTCGCCATAGATGCCCACAGCGAAAAGCATTCCCTCTGTCGAAATGTGCAGCTTGCCGTCAAGAAAGCATATATCGCCGGTCTTGGCGGGCAGCTTGAAGCTCGACAGCAGCGTAGTCTGCACTGAGTTGTTGGCGGCACGCGGTGACGGTGCGCTTTGGGCCCTTAGGCCGACGGTTGGCAGCAGGACGCAGAGCAGATATAACGTAGTCCTTTTCATCGGTTGATAGTGATTCTCTTCGTAACTCCTTTAAATCAGTGCCAATGGCAGCACCTGCGACATCTCGTTGATGTAGTGGAACGTAAGGCCCGTAAGGTAGGCCGGGGTTATGTCTTCCACATCGCGGCGGTTGTCCTCGCACAGCACAATGTCGGTTATGCCGGCGCGTTTGGCGGCGAGAATCTTCTCACGGATGCCGCCCACGGGTGTTACGGCGCCACGCAGCGTAATCTCGCCGGTCATAGCGTATTCCGGACGCACCTTGCGGCCCGTAAAGGCACTGTAAGGGTTGAAGGAATAGTAAAGGATCGATGAGATAGAAATGATAGAGATAATGGACTGAATAGAAAGATTATACCCCCTTTAATATTTCTCAATGCTCCTTTCTATTTCTTCTACAACAATCATACTATACAACATACCTTTCTTCAATCTCTTAAACGGACATTTTCAATATCCGTTTAAAGTCTTTTCTATATCCTTTCTAACCTTCTCTTTTTTATACTATTTACCCCCTTTTTTTTACTCTCTTATAATACTAAACATCAAGTCAAAAAAAAAGGGGGGTAATATATTCTACTTCAAAGACATCAATCAACATCCCCAACATCGGATTAACGGAATAGCACAGGAGGAATTGTAGGGTATGGTATTATGGTTTTCAATCTCCATATCTGCTCCAGGTCATCCATAAAGCTGTTCGAGAATAGTTCGGTTAGGGGTACTAAAGCGATAGATTCAAAAGATTCCGTCGCTTTTTTCTATTTCACACTACGCGTCATAATTAATCCCTGATTACTGTATACCGATATCCTTTAGGATAGGCAACATCCATTGCTTTAAAAATATACTTTCTGGTGTAATGGACAAAAATTAGACACCTGTAATCAATATGAGTTCATTGAATTTCAAGTTGAATTACAGAATAGCGTCCTTACAAACCACAAACACTAAAAATCAATAATCTGCACAAGACTAAACAATCAATCTAATAATGGCACACGGTTTGTCACACACAGAACCGAATGAAGACCGGGGTTACCAACCTTGTAATAAGGAGTGATTTTGACACTTAACCAATCCCCTAAATGCAAAAAGCAGTTCTTTCTAAAACTACTCGTAAACCACTTTGGTTTTACTGTTTTTTCCTGTGCCGCCACAGAACTTGCATTTACCCTTGTTGATATTGAAGCATGTGGTGCATTTCAAGTCGCCCAACCCAAACATGTCGTCCATCCAACCATCTCCTCCGCATGTATTACAGTCTCCAGTGCCATGACAGACGGAACAATCCGACACCGTAGTCCTGGTCTGAACCTTTTTTCTTTGTATTTCGCCAGATGATCCCGTTGTCTCTTGATTGTTTGAACTCTCCTCCTGCTGCAGCTGCATGTACGCCTCTGCCTCCATCTGCAGACATCGTGCTTTGTACTGTTCCCATGTCAGCAGCGACCCGTCCTCGTTTAGCATATAGCCTGGGTTTTTCTTGTATGCCTCGTAGTTCTGCCTCATCTGGGCCTCTTTGGCAGCTTCCTGGGCAGCCATTTGCTGCATCGTCACCTGCATTAGTTGCTGAGGCGCTGTGGCCATTTCGTATTGCATTCTTTGCTGCGATTGTTGCATTATGCGGTTGGCATTGGCGATAGCGGCATCTGCGCCATCTCCGTATTGATAGGTCGAAGGAGGTGCATACCCCGGCTGAGGCATCGTCATCTGCGCTGAAGCCGACAACATTGCTGCCGACGTTACTGCTATAGTTCCAAGTATCGCTGTACCAAGCTCAGCCATCGCCTCAGAACGTCGCTGGATGGCTTCTTGGCTTTTCTCAATCATTTTCCTTGCTCTCTCGTCTTGTGCTTGGCTGTGATCGTAATTCAAACTCCGCGAATAATAATTTATTGCATCACGGTACTTGTTTCTGTTATACATACATGCGGCAATATTATAGTTGACCGAATACGTCTCCTTGTACAAAGCTGCAAGCTCATATTTTTTCTGACTCTGTTTCCACTTCCTTCTGTCAAACAGTCTTTCGGCTTCGTCTACATATTTGGCATACATTTCGTCATTGTTTACCGAACTGTTTTTACCTGGAGCGGCATAATCATTTCCCCTCCCTTCACCATCTGGCTTGATTCGGTAATTGCTCCATTCTCCATTTTTGCAAACTTGCACATTGTCTCCCGTTACTTTTACAAAATCGTATTCGCACGGCACCAAAACATCACCATCCTTAGAGTACAGCCCTTGTTTGCCGTCCTTCTTCACTTTCGCTCCGACACGAGACAAGTTCACATAATCATACTCGCATGGGATTGCATTTATACCTATATAATTATAAAAGCCATACTTGCCATCCTTTATGACCCGCACGCCATCTTTGCCGACATACACGTCGTCATATTTGCATGGAACGACCTCCACCCCTTGCATTGAGTATAGCCCTTGCTGTTTATTGTTTCTGACATAGAACAATCCGCCCATTGAATCGGACTTAATAATTTCTTCATATTCACAAGGCACAAGCAAATCACCAATCGGCGAAAAGATTCCCTTTTTCCCGTTTTTCTCCACAAGAATATACCTGTCGAGGACAATGATATTGGAATACATGCATGGAATCAAGACATATCCATCTGACGAACAAAGTCCACTCAAGCCATTTTGTCCGACCTTGAACGAACCGCCCGCATACGTTAAAAAATCGTACATACATGGAATCAGTTCGTTTCCGTCTTTTCCACACAACCCAAATTTCCCACCGGTACGCACTATGTAGCCTTTAGTGTTAGGCTCGCTTTTGTGGCCATCGTACACGCCAAGCCATGATTGTGCAAAAATCTCATTGCCAATAGCCAAGAACAAAAATGCGTAAAATATTTTCTTCATTATATCTTGTGCCGGTTTTCACTGTCGGCTCCTCAGTTTTTGGGCATGTTTTTCCGCCGGCTTGGAGTCCGTTACGCAAATTACGCCACATCAGTATATTACAACGAACATTACACACTAATTCTTCCTATAAAAAAATGCAAATATACACAATAATCTGATATTTCTCCTCTCTTACAGAAATATCTTACGCAAACAACCCTTCCATTGCAATAATTGAACATATATGACGTTACATCCATATAATCAACAATCACCACACTACTCATCCGCCAAAAAAATATCCAAATGACAATCAAGCCATACCTGCACGAGGTTAAATACTACGAATGCGACCGCATGGGCATCACACACCACAGCAACTACATACGCTTCATGGAAGAGGCACGGGTCGACTGGATGGACCAGCTGAACTACGGTTTCGACCGCATGGAAGCCGAGGGTGTGGTTTCGCCCGTTGTCGCTGTCGAATGCCACTACAAGCATACCACCACCTTCAAAGACATCATCGAGATAAAAGTCTCAGTGGCCGAGACCTCACCACTCAAGATTACTTTCGCCTACACAATGAGTGTCGCCGGCAAGACCATTTGCACAGCCACCAGCACGCATTGTTTCCTCGAAAACGGACGTCCTGTATCACTTGAGAAACGATTCCCCGAGTTGTTCGCAAGCATACAGAATCTCGACAAGTAACACATTTACAGTCTCATCCCAAAAATTTAAAGGGTCGCCACGCTGAAGTGGCGACCCTTTAATATCGTTTGACAACTTTCAAGTTATTTTTTTACATAAAGCTCTCGATATCGGCAATAATGCGTTTTGCCAATCCGTCGGCCTCTTCCATGGTGTGAGCCTCACAGTAGATACGGATTATCGGCTCAGTGTTCGACTTGCGCAGATGAGCCCAGCTGTCGGCAAAGTCGATCTTCACACCATCGATGGTCGACACTTTCTCGCCTTTGTATTTGTCTGCCATCTTGCGCAGTATGGCATCGACATCCATATCAGGAGTCAAGTCCTTGCGGTTCTTCGAAATGACGTATTCCGGATACGTAGCCCTAAGCTCCGAAGCCTTCAGTCCGCGCTTTGCGAGGTTGGTCAGGAACAATGCCACGCCGACAAGGGCGTCGCGTCCGTAATGCAAAGCAGGATATATCACACCTCCGTTGCCCTCGCCGCCAATCACGGCATTGGTCTCCTTCATCAGCGTCGTGACATTAACCTCGCCAACGGCAGATGCAGCATAGCTGTGCCCCATCCGCTCCGTGATGTCGCGCAGCGCACGGGTCGACGACATGTTCGACACGGTGTTGCCCGGCGTATGCTGCAGAACATACTCGGCAACCGAAACCAATGTGTATTCCTCGCCGAACATCTCGCCCGTTTCGCATATCAATGCCAGGCGGTCCACATCGGGATCAACAACAATACCGAGGTCACATTTCTGCTGCGGCACAACGGTGGCAATCTCCGTCAGGTTCTGCGGAATAGGTTCAGGATTGTGGGCGAATTTTCCGGTCGGCTCACAATTCAGTTCGACAACCTCCTTGACACCCAGTGCATGCAGCAGCCGCGGAATGGCTATACCACCCGTCGAGTTGACAGCATCGACAGCTACACGGAAACCTGCCTTCTTGATGGCATCGACATCAACCAACGGGAGCGCCAGCACACGCTCTATATGCGAGTCGATAGTATTAAAATCCTCCTCAACCTTGCCAAGATCGTCCACCTCGGCAAAAACAATCTCGTCGCTCTCGGCAAGACGCAGCACCTCCTGGCCTTCGGCGGCATCGATAAACTCGCCTTTGGCATTGAGCAGCTTGAGCGCATTCCAGTGTTTCGGGTTGTGCGACGCCGTGATGATGATTCCACCGTCGGCATGCTTGTCTATCACACTCATTTCCGTGGTAGGAGTAGTGCTCAGACCAGTTTCAATAACGTCGACACCCATACCGATAAGCGTTCCGACAACCAATCTGTCGACCATTGCACCCGACAAACGGGCATCGCGACCCACGACCAGCGTCAACCGCTTGCCGGGCTCGCGCCGCTGAAGGAATGTTGCAAATGCTGACGTGAATTTCACGACATCAATCGGACTGAGACCATCGCCGGCTTTGCCGCCTACCGTGCCTCTTATACCTGAGATAGATTTAATTAATGACATTTTTAATCAAGTTGTTACGTTAATAAAACCTCTTATTTGTTGATTGCAAAATTACACAAAAATAAGACAACAGCTCATTTTTTTTGATATTCAATTTTTAAATTAAAAAAATATTTGTAATTTTGCTTTCTTGAAAACAAACAATTTCTAACCCTATTCATCTATAGTTCAACGGATAACCCAATTACCGAACATAAATGAATAGTAAAAAACATATATATAATAAAGAGATGCACATCGCAATAGCGGGCAACATAGGATCAGGCAAAACCACGCTTACAGACAAACTGGCCAAGCACTACGGTTACGAAGTCCTTCTCGAAAAAATGGACGACAACCCGTATATCAACAGCTTCTACGAAGATATGCGCCGCTGGAGCTTCAACCTGCAGATCTACTACCTGCACACACGCTACAAGCAACTGCTCGAAATGAAACAGCGCAACTGCAATTTCGTCCAGGACCGCACACTCTATGAAGACGCCTACATCTTCGCACCCAACCTGCAAGCCATGGGACTTATGAACAGCCGAGACTACGACAACTATATTGCCGTTTTCGAACTGCTCGAGTCCTTTGTACAGCCGCCAGACCTGCTCATCTATCTGCATGGAGAAGTGCCGTCGCTCATCAAGCAGATTCAGAAGCGCGGGCGCAGCTACGAGAGCTCCATTCGGCTCGACTACCTGACAAACCTCAATGACCGCTACGACCGCTGGTTTGAGGAGTACGATAAAGGACGCTCCTTAATGATCAACATCGAAGAACTCAATTTTGCCGACAGCCGCGAAGACCTTGGCGTGGTAATCAACAAAATCGACGCCGAATTCAACGGACTTTTCTAACCAAAAAGACTCATCAACGTTTCACAAGTTGTATTTCCAACCATATAAAACCATAACACCATGAAAATTTTAGGCATAATCCCAGCACGCTATTCTTCGACCAGGTTCCCTGGCAAACCCCTGGTCATTATCGACGACAAACCAATGATAGAGCACGTATGGAACGGCGTAAAGAACACCGGTCTTGTAGACCGCGTCGTTGTCGCTACTGACGACAAACGCATCCTCGACACTGTGACTGCTTTCGGCGGCGAAGCCATAATGACAAGCAAAAACCACAAGAGCGGCACCGACCGCTGCGGCGAAGCCATACAGAAGATAGGCGAAGACATCGAAAATTATGATGTCATTATCAACATACAAGGCGATGAGCCTAAAGTGGCGGCAGAACATATCAAACTCGTTGTCGAGGCTTTTAACGAACCCGACACCGAAATTGCCACCCTCAAGAAGAAAATAACCTCTCTCGCCGAACTCAACTCGACAAACACTGTCAAAGTTGTATGCGACCTAAAAGGCAAGGCCCTGTATTTCAGCCGCCAGCCAATACCCTACCTGCGTGGTATCGCCAAGGAGCTCTGGATGCGCCGCAACAAATACTACAAGCATATCGGCATCTACGCCTTCCGTCGCGAAGTGCTACAACAGATTGTGAAACTGCCACAAACACAGCTCGAAAAATGCGAGTCGCTCGAGCAGTTGCGCTGGCTCGAAAACGGTCATAACATCGTCGTTCGCGAAACAACAAAGGAAAGCGTTGCCATCGATATGCCCGAAGACCTCCTGAAACTCAAAAGCTGAAAACACAGACCCATTAACAAATTTACATATTAACGCATTCATTTAATGAATTTAACCGATTATTTGGTAGACTACCTCAAGCAAGGAAACAATGTCGAGATTCCGCAAGTGGGAGTATTGACAATGAACGAGACTTCTGCTTTTTTCGACCAAGCCACAAATACCTTCTACCCTCGCAAACGCACAATAGCTATCGAAAAGAAACACATCGACGGGAACAGTTTCATCCAGCATATAGCCTCTCGCGAATGCGTAGGAATCAACACTGCAGAACAACTGTGGCACAACTATACCGAAGCCCTCAACGAAAAACTCGACACTGACGGATGCTGCCAACTAAACGACCTTGGAGCCATCACAAAAAAAGGCAACGACTATCTGTTTGAAGCAGCAGAAAGCTCTTCCCTCGACAGCTCACCTCAACATTTACAGCCTATTGCTGGCGTGAATCTGTACGACATGGGAAGCGATGACCCGTTCCTTGCTTTTGAACAGCCTCTCAAACCTATCGAACCTGATCCCATTCCGGAACCGGAGCCAGAACCGCTTTATGAACCGGAACCCATACCCGAATCTGTACCAGAACCTGAATTAGAACCAGAACCGGAACCAGAGCCCCTGCCAGAATCTGTACCAGAGTCAGAACCAGAACCCCAACAGGAATCTGTACCAGAACCGGAGCCGGAACCC
>CAMOFI010000026.1 GCA_946613135.1 uncultured Bacteroidales bacterium | reverse complement strand
GTGGTCTTCAGCACGCGCATTGTGGCGTAGCCGTTGGCAAGGAAGGTGTTGACGGCGAAGGGGATGTAGTACTCCGACTTCATCTCCGTGCCGCGGGCTTTTAGGAATTCGACAAACAGTTTCTCGCTCTCCACGAAATAGTCGGGGGTGAATCCGAACAGGTTCATCGACACGGTGGCGTCGGCAGCGAGCGGATGCATCGAGCCATCGTCGTCCTTGTATTCAATACCGTTGGCGGTGCGGCCTATGCTGGTGCGCTCGGTCATGCCCTTCAGGTAGCCCTTCTCGTCTACCTCGCACACGCCGCGGCTCACGGTGCCGTTCTCCGACAGGGTGTTCTCCAGGCGGTAGCCCACCATGCAGTAGTCGCCCTTCTTGCCTTCCAGTCCGCGCAGGTAGTCGCCAATAACCTTGAAAGCGTCAGCGCCATAGAAGTCGTCGGCATTGATGACGGCAAACGGCTCCTTGATGGCATCCTTTGCCATCAGGATGGCGTGGTTGGTACCCCAGGGTTTCTCGCGTCCTTCGGGAACGCTGAAGCCTGCGGGCAGGTTGTCCAGCTCCTGGAACACATATTCCACCTTGATTTTGTTGCCGAAATGCTCGGCGTTGATTTTTGCCTTGAATTCCTGTTCGAAACTGTGGCGGATGACGAACACCACCTTGCCGAATCCGGCTCGGATAGCGTCGGTGATAGAATAGTCCATGATGATTTCGCCGTTGGGACCAACGCCGTCCATCTGTTTCAGTCCGCCATATCGGCTGCCCATTCCGGCAGCAAGAACTAACAATGTGGGTTTCATAATTCTTGGTTTTATATTGTGATTATTTTTTTTTACTGTTTGCGGGTAGGAAACTTTCAATTGTCATTCCGAGCCTCTCATTTTCCTGAAAAAATCCTTCATCAGTGCTGCGCACTCTTCTTCCATCACGCCAGATGTAACCTCTGTTTTGGGATGTAGCATGGCACGCCCCATGCGTTCAAACCCTCGCTTCTTGTCGCTGGCACCGTACACTATTCTTCCTATCTGTGTCCACCATGCCGCTCCTGCGCACATCGGGCAGGGTTCTACAGTTACGTAGAGCGTGCATTCTGGCAGGTATTTGCTGCCGAGGGTGTTTGCTGCAGCGGTGTAAGCTATCATTTCGGCGTGGGCAGTCACGTCGTGTAGTCTCTCCGTGTTGTTGTGAGCCCGTGCCACTATCTGTCCGTTGCACACCACCACGGCACCAATCGGGATCTCGCCTTCATCGTAGGCCTCTTTTGCCTCGCGCAACGCCTGCTGCATGTAGAGCTCGTCTTCGTTGTCAAAAATGCTCATGGTGTCAGTCTTCAGTGAATATTTTCATGTTGAGAGGGATGTAGCTGTATCGCGTGAAGTGGAACAACATGTCGTTGTCCACCTGATAGCTCTCTATGCTTGGCAATAGTGCGGCTCCTACGGGCTGGTATTCGTGGTAGGCATGCCAGTCGGGATGCTTGTAGGCTATGTGTCGTGAGTATTCTGAATGTTCGTTGGTTTCCTGAATCATAAACAGAAGTCCGCTTTCTTTCTCGAAGAGCAGGTATCGGTTGTACTTGTCGGGTGTTTCCATCAGTACGCGGTACACTTTGTTGCCCTGAAAGTTCCATATCCCGAGGTATTTCATCTCCGAACCGTTGGCACGCCAATTGTACAAAGGGCCGCGGAAGTCGTAGCCCGGAACGATGACATAGTAGCGCGACTCTGCCACACGAGTCCAACCGTCAAGCATATCCCATTGGTACTCCCTGAACACTTTTTTGCCATCCGAGTAGGCTCCTTCTCTCAGGGTGTCGCCAAACCATAGTTCGTACCGGAATCGGTTGGGGGGCAGAAACCAGCGTTTCATGATTGCTGTGTCGTGCGGAGTGGAACGGAAATAAATATATGTTTCCATATATAATATACTATCTGTACGATTGGAAGCCGGTTCCATCATTTCCATGTACCGGTCTACAATGGCTTCGGCGCTGTCTGCTGTTTCCGGTTTTTGCTGTGCCGCAGCGTTCAGACCAAGAGCCATTATCAGAACAATTGCAATCTTTTTCATGTCGGATTTTACTATTTGCAGTTTATTGGCAGACGTTTAGCCTATGGTAGTTTTTGTTATATCTTCTTGTATCTCTTGGGGATGCTGAAGGGGTAGCTTTGAGGTTTGTTGACAGTCGTTTTTGTCAGTGTCAGTTGTGTCGTTGTCTTAATGCGTGTGCTGTTGATTTCCACATCTATTGTGGTGGGCAACAGCTGCCCTGATATGTTTGTCACGTTGCTGTATTTCAGTTTTATCTGTTGTTTCGGCGTCGGGCTTGTGGCTTCGGCCGACAATAGGCGTTTGCTCTTGAAGCCTTTTTTCAGCGTCAGCTGCCGTTGCTGTCCTGTAGTGGTGCTTTTCTGGCTATACCATAGCGTCACGGTGTCGTTGTCGCGTTTCGGTTCTTTTGTTTTGCTGCATCCTGCAGGGCAGTTGCCGAGCAAGAGGGCCTCCATTGTGGCATAGTCGATGTCTATTCCCCATCGTTTTCGAAGCTCGTCGTATGTCCCGTCAAAGTATTTGTCCATGATCTTGACATATCCTTGCACGCGCGTTGGGGTGAGCACAACTCTTCCGAGCTCGATTATCTTGTTGATGCTGACCCATATAATGCTGTCGTGAGTCATGCGTATCTGTCCGTTGACGTCTATTCCATCCACTCTGCAGCTGAAGTTGGCGCTGTAGTGGCGGAAGACGACATTCTGGATGGTGTCCAGGCGTATCGGTTTTTCGTCGGGTTTTGTTGTAGTTACTGTTGTGCTGTCGTTGGCTGTGGGATGCGTAAGGTGTTTATGCGAACGGCATCCTGTTGTTGCCATTGCCAGAGCCGCCAGTATGATGTATGTCAGTTTTTTCATAGTGCTATTCTCCAAGGCTTGCTTTTATTTCTTTCCAGTGCTCTTTTATTTCGTCTGAGATGCTGTCGCGGTGTTTCATCGACTTTTCTATATATTTAAGTGCTTCGCGGTCTTTGCCCGCCTGGTGCAGTATCCATGCGTATGTGTCGAGGTAGTATGGGTTTTCGGGTTCGGCTTGTATGGTACGTAGCGACATGTGTTCAGCCTTGTCCAGCTCTTTCTTGTCGAGGGCGAGGCGGTAGGCATAGCTGTTGAGTACGACCATGTCGTTGGGGCGCAGCGCAAGGTATTTGTCATAGTAGCCGTAGCAGCGGCTGTCGTCCATTCTATTGTAGCATTCGGCTATAAGCGAGTATGTCTCGGGTTCGAGGTACCCTTTGTCGAACCCCATCTGCTCGCATCGCATCGCAAGCTTCAAGGCTTCGGCATAGTCGCCTTTGTCGTGTTCAACGATGGCTAACACGTAATAGGGCAGCTGGTGTAGCGGGAAGAGCCGGGCGGCTCGTCGTGCGTGGTCGGCCATTACCGAAGTGTCGCTGTCTGACGACAGCTCGCTGACGAGCAATGCTTCCCATACCTCATATTTGCTGCTGTCGGCTTGCAGCGCCAGCAGGAACTGGCGTTTGGCGGCATCGTATTTGTGCTGTCGCATCAACACGTCGCCATAGAAGGCAGCGTAGGAGGTGCTGTCGTCGCTGCCTCGCATTGCTACTTCAAGCAGGTCGTAGGCATATGACGAGTGGATGCCGTAGAATTCTTCGCTGGTATAGAACTTAGTGAGTATCTGTAGTTTGTTGGCTGTCGACAGGTTGGTTTGACCCATGGCTATGCGAAGTTCTTCGTATGCCTTGCGTGGCTGCTGCGTGGCTTTGTAGTATTCGGCCAGCGAGATATGCACATATTCGTCGTCGGGATTTGCCTCCAAAACGCGGTCGTAGTACATCTTGGCTTTGTCGTATTTGCCTGCCGACATGTACGATTCTGCCAGAATGCTGCTATAGCGGCTCTCTTGCGGCATCGTGTTCGCAAGAGCTTCGATCTCTTGCAGGGCCTTGGCTTCGTTGCCCGAACGGCTCCACAGTTTCGCTTTCTGTAGCGACACTTCTTCGGTTATGCCTATCATTTTCTCCACGCGGTTCAGAGCAGATATGGCTTCCTTGAAGTTGTTGTTCGCCAAATGGGCATTGCTAAGCTCGTAATAGTAGTCCAGTTTGTCGGGGTTGCGTTGCACGATGGTTTCCCATGTGCGTATGTTGGCTTCGTGTTGGTTGGTGTGGCGGTAAAGGTTTGCCAGGAATATGGCGTACCATACGTTCTCTTTGTCGCCTTCCATAGCCCAACGGGCATACACTATGGCGCTGTCCGTCATCCCTTTCATGGCCAGGAGATGGCTCAGCTCGTATTGCGCTGCGTGGCATGCGGGGTCTATGCTCAATATCTGTCGGTAACGCTTTTCCGATTCGTCGTTCTGGCCTGTTTCCTGAAGCATCTTGGCATCGATAAGCATGGCCTCTTCCTTGAGCCTCTCGTCGGAGGTTTCCACTATAGGCTTGCGCTTGTATCTTGTATCGCTGCCGCTGGCAGCGTCTTTGCTGCTCCCACAGGCCGCAACAAGGATGCCTATTGTCATCAGCAGGAATGTCTCTTTCAGTTTCATTATTTTTTTTGGTGTTTTTGCCTCGCTTTTTTTATTTCTCTAACTTTAAAAAGAATTCTTTAGTATGTCTCATTGAAAAAAAACAAAAAAATGCTTAATTTTTTTGTCAGAATTATTTTTTGTGCTAAATTTGCATCCAAATAGTAGAACTGCATGTGTCTTGTATTTTGATATTTAGAGTATTGGGTATGAGGTATATGCAGATATAATTGGAAGAAAAATTTTTATTAATCAAAATTCAATTACAATGAAAAAAACATTAATGGTTCTTAGTTTTGCTCTCTGCGCAAGCTTCGCTTTCGCTCAGACAAACACAACGGCTGTTAAGAAGACTGCCGACAAGGCCGTCCGCGTAGCAGGCTCAGCTGCAGAATTGACTGCTTCCAGCTACACCGGTTCGATCTTCACAAAGGACGCTGATTCCATCTTCTCATGCACCTTCGCCAATGGTGATCCTTACACCACTGGCGTAATTGACCAGGATGGCGTTACCGCTCAGAAGATGCTCTCCAATGGTCAGGTTGTGACTCTCGACCTCAAGCGTCACACCAACAACTATCAGTATGCTTCTTGGTACCGTTTCCCCGACACCTCGGCAGCTACCCTCAGAAGCATGACAGACCAATATCCTGTTACTATTAGCCGTCTGAGCTGGGTATTTACCAGCTTTGTGGCTAACACCACTCCTAACGATGGTTTCATGTACATGTCAATGATCGACAACTATACTCCTTGGGGCGGTATAGCAGAGGCTAGTGGTAATCAGGATGCTTACATCCAGTTCACCAACATCAACACCGTTGGCCACGGCCTCGTTGTCGCTCGTTTCTTCCAGTTCCTTCGCAAGTTCAACTATGATGCTTGCTATGTCGACTATAAGGTTGGTAACAACTGGTACACCATGGAAATCAACGTCAAGGGTGTCGATGTAAACTCCAACGGTAACACCTACGGCATGAAGAGAGTCACTCTCCCTGTCGAGGTTGCCAACAACGCCAACGCCACTATCCGTCTCCGTTATACCGACGAGTCTGAAGATCAGAACGGCGGTTACTGCTGGATTATCGACGACTTCTCCATCATCGACGCTCCCGATTATCAGCTGACACTCAAAAACCAGAAATATTTCGAAGGTTTCTATCAGCAGATGCCTCAAGGTCTTCAGGTTCCCGTCGTTTGGGCTACCGAATTTGTCAACGATGGTGCCAACGCACAGACTAATGTTACTGGTTCAGTTTTCAGCTATTCTGCAGATAACACCACAGCTTCTCTCGTAGCAAGCAACACTATCCCCACTGTTGCTACCAATCCTATCCTCGTTCGTGCTTCTGTTATCGACCCCCTCGGATTCTATGACAGTGCCGCAGTCGGAAGAGAAGCTGGCTACTATATCGCTTCGCACGGTGTAGCTTACTGGTGGAATATCGACGAAGGTTGGGACTTCAACGCTGACGCTCCTGCCAACGGTGGTTGGATCGGTGCTTCCCACACTCCTTCGGGTTCAACCTATGGTTGCCTGCCCACAGCTACTACAGGTACCAACTATTTTTATAGCGACATCACTTCCAGCTACTATACCAACCATATCTTTGGCGATACCGCCACTTTTGACACCATCCGTTACGATGTCAACTGGAACGCCACTGCAGAGCATCCTCATGGTGTCTGGGCTCGCGACCACGGCGTAATCCGTGACAGCGCAAGCTTCACCTATGGTCTTGTCAATTCTTCCACATTCTCTGAGGTTGGCAACAACTGGAACAAGGAAGGCTATGGTGTCCTCGTAAGCTATGTCACCGGTGCCAACGTACCTGAAGGATGGAAGATCCTCGGTGTCGAAATAGTTCCTGCTACCCGTCCCGATATGTGCGGTATTTATGATGGCCAGGCTGCCCGTATCCGCCCGGTTCTCCGCTATGGTTACTACACTGAAGAGGGCGCCCATGGTACTCCTCAATTCGACCTCGGCAACAGTGCTCATACTATCACCGCTGACGAGACCTACACTCCTCAGTTCCTGCAGACTCTTACCTTCAGCAAGAATTATCCCAGTATCAAGATCTGGTTCAACAACCAGCCCACTCTCGAAGCCAATGTTCCTTACATGATCGGTTACGAACTTGCTGAAGAAGGTCCTTTCGCAGCTTCTGTCTCCAGCAACTGGTTCTCGCGCGGCTCTGGCTCCAACTGGGAGCAGGTATGGTATGGCGACCAGGAAGGTATGGAAGACTATGGTCGTATCCTCTATATCGACAACACCTACAGTGTTAGAGTTGCCGATCCTCTCGATAACCGTCTCCACCCATTCAACGTCACCAACTACCCGATGATCCGTATGCTCGTCGGTCCTGGTTTCGAAGTTCCCAGAACAACCATCAGCCTCGAGTGCCAAGAAGGTGGTGCTTATGGTTTCTTCACTCAGGATGGTGAAACTCCCATCTGCGGCGAAATTGACAGCGTACCCGTTGGAGGTTCCAAGTCATACTATGTATTCCCCGTCTCCGGTTATAAGATCGACAAAATCTTTGTTGATGGCGTTGCTCTGACCACTGACGAATACGAAGAGGGAAATGATGAGGAACTCGGTGTTAAATATGCTCACTTCACACTTGAAAACATCCCCGCTGCTGGTCACCAGCTGAGCTGCACCTTCAAAGAGGACATCGGATTCGACCCCGTCGCTTCCAATGTTGCTATGAGACTCCAGCCCAACCCGGCAAGCAGCAATGTTCAGGTCAGCCTGAAGGGTGTTAGCGGCAATGTCAACATGTCTCTCATCGATATGAGCGGCCGTGTTGTCTCCACCACTCAGTTCAACGCTGAGAACGGCACCAGCATCAACGTCTCTAACTTGGCCAAGGGTGCTTACTTTGTCCGCATCACCAACGACAAGTTCAGCAAAGTTGAAAAGCTGATCGTTCGCTAATCCGAACATACCATAGTCCTGAAAAGGACAATAAAACACAAAGCCCGCGGAAATCCGCGGGCTTTGCTGTTTTATATGGGGAAAAGTATTATTAGAGGATATTTCCCAATTGCTCTTTGATTTTCTCGAGTTCGTCTTTCATGGCCACAACCAGACGCTGTATTTCTACATGGTTGGCTTTAGATCCGGTGGTGTTGATTTCGCGCCCCATCTCTTGGGCTATGAATCCAAGTTTCTTGCCCGATCCTTCTTCGTTCTCCATCACAGAGCGGAAGTAGTTGATGTGTTTTGCCAGTCGAACCTTCTCTTCCGTTATGTCAAGTTTCTCCAAATAATATATGAGTTCCTGCTCGAAACGGTTTTCGTCCACCTCTTTGATGGCCGGGTCGCTAAGGTAGCTACGCATCCGCTCTTTGGCTGTTGCAATCCTCTCTGACTCATATTGTGGTATGTCGGCAAGATATTGCTCGATAAGATCTATGTGTTTCTTGAAATCTTCTTTCAGTATTGTCCCTTCGTGCAGACGTGTCTCGTCGAGGTCGCTGATTGCCGTGTCTATTTCGCTCGAAAGTATTGCCCAGCTGTTGTCGTCAAGTCCTTCGTTGTTGCTCGAATTCCAGATGTCGGTCTGTTGTAGGACTAAGCCCATCAAAGTAGCCTCGTCGATATTGCTGCCCATTGTTGCGGTCCATGCCTTTAGCTCATTGTAGCGGACAGATGCAGCGTTGGCATTTAGGCTGGCTATTGTCCCGTCAAGTTGCTCTTCGCTGATGCTGAAGTCTATTTTGCCGCGTTCCAGTCGATTCAGTTTGGCGCGAATGTCCAATTCGTGTTCTTTGATGCGTGATGGAAGTTTCACGTTGGCATCCATCTGTTTGCTGTTGAGGGTCTTTATCTCTATGATATAGTTTCGTCCGTCGATATTGCATTGCCTTTTGGCAAATCCTGTCATTGATTTCATATCTCTGTGTGTTTATTTTGAGTGATTTGTTTTTTCGCCTTTCATTTTGTTGAATCCTTCTGTGGCATAGGTGCTGTATTCCCCGTTGTCGTTATAGATGAAAAATACGGCTTGAGTGCCGCTGTCGTAAGGGTGGGCTTCAATGAATTTCTTTGATTTCTCCAGTCCCATGACCATGAATGCGGTGGCCAGTGCGTCGGCTCTCCATGCCACAGTGTCTATTACCGATACGCTGAGGAGTGTGTGCTCTACAGGGTGTCCTGTTGTCGGGTCGATAGTGTGCGAATAGCGTATGCCGTCTTTCTCATAGTACTTGCGGTAGTTGCCTGAAGTTACGACAGCTTGGTTGTTTAGTTCTATTATCGTTTCAACTTCGGGGCTGCTGTATTTGTTTTCGGCAGGGCGTTCTATCCCGATTTTCCATTTGCTGCCGTCGGGCTTTGCTCCTTTGGCATAGACCTCGCCGCCGATATCCACGATATAGTCTGTTATGCCTCTCTCTTCAAGGAAACGGCTCACCATATCAGTTGAGTAGCCTTGTGCTATGGCGTTGAAGTCGAATGAGACCTTGGAATTGGCTTTGTGTACTATAAAGGTGCCGTCGTCGGCTTTTTCAATGGTTGGCTGTAGGCCTACATATTGCAGCATACTGTCGATGGCGGTTTCAGACAGCTCTTTGCGCTGCTTGAATCCAAATCCCCAGGCATTGACGAGAGCGCCAACAGTACAGTCGAAACATCCGTCGGTGAATCTGTTCATTTCTGTAGACAGGTTGACAAGCGTCGCAAAACAATCGTTTACGACGCTGTCCTTGTTTTCGTTCACCTTTCGTATCAATGAACTGTCGACCCACAATGAGGCAGTAAGGTCGAAGTCGTAGAGAAGCGAGTCGATGGATTTTTTAAGGTTGCGATGTTGTGTGTCGTAGTATGTAATGGAATAATAGGTCCCTTGGGCTTCACCGTTGATACGAATGGGTTGCAGGGGCCCGTTGCTGCAGCTGCATGTCAGCATCAGCAAAGCAATAGGTATGGCAGTTCTCAGATTTGTCATTTTTCCCTTTTGTCGTCATAAAAAAAGCGTCCGGCAAGCCGAACGCTTATAACCATAAAAGAAAGGATTGTTTTCTGTTATTTAGAAAGGATGACTGTGCGGGTGTGAACAGCTCCATTTGCAAGTTCTATGCGGACAATATAGGTGCCGTTGTTGAGGTTGCGCAGGTCTACGATGTTTTTGTCGGCAACGGTCATCACTTGCTGTCCGACGGCATTGAACACGGCGACGTTCTTGACGGGCTGTGCTGCTGTGATGTTGACAAATGCGTTTGTCGGGTTGGGGTATACACTCATGAGTTCGCTGTCGGCATTGTCGTCAATTGCAACGTTGGCCATGATGGTGACATAAGCTGTGTCGGCGCATCCCGAGGCGTTGTTTTTGCCGATAAGGCTGATGTCGGTATTCTCCTGTATGTTGTTCAAGGTGATGCTCTCTTCTGTACTGCCGTTGCTCCATTTGTAAGCCACGTTCTGGTTGCAGTGTGCCGTAAGAGTGGCTGATGAGCCGGGAGTTACGCGGGTGTCGCCTTCGATGGAGACCTCGGGGCTTTTGTTGATGGTGAGGTTGATAGACAAGAGGCTGTCGCATCCATTGGCTGCACGGCCAATTTTGAACGTTTTGTTGGTGGAGTGATTAAGCGTATATACTGTGTCTGTAGCGTTGATTATGTACTGGTCGCAGGCTTTAGCGGTGGAGTAAGTAGTTATGTCGGTATTGATAATGAAATGTCTTACGAAAACGCTGTCATAGCATTTGCTTATGGTTCTGGGATGATAGCTGTTGCGGAGGTTGGCTGTGGTCCAGGAGTAGGGCATCTGGTGACCTTGGTAGGTGACTGTGTCGTCGGTCGATATCACAGTGCCGCTGGTCTCGATAAGCATATTGTCTCCGTTAAAATAGTATACATAGAAGTTGCAAGCCGTGATGGTGTCCTCGCCAAACTTCTGTGTTGGAGGAATGATGGTCAGGTTGAGGGTCAACAATGAGTCGCAGTTGGGGGTGCTTTCGTCGACCAGGTTCAATGTTGTGCTTTCGGTCAGAGTGGTGTCTTTCCATGTGTAGCTGTCGCAAGCGGTAACATCGTATACCTTGCTTGCCGTTCCGGTGAGAGCGAGGTTGATGGTTACCAAGCTGTCGCATCCGTATATGCTGTGGAAGTGGTTTGTGTGCGTGCCTGGTGTTGTGAAGACACTGTCGCCCCATGTGAAGGTGCATCCACCGTCCTGCTGTTCGGAAACAGTGATTTGGTATGTCGGATGGATGGTGAGGTCGAGGATATACAGCGTGTCACCGACGATTTTGGTGTAAGCACCTGACTCTACATACGTATAGGTGTTGCCATTGACATACCAGGTGAAGCTGTTACATGCACTGACGGTAGTGTCGATATGTACGGAAAGTTTTGGCTGGGCTTTCATTGCCATAGGCATCATCAGAGCGGCCAGTAACAGAAAGAATAATCTTTTTTTCATCATGTAGATAGAATTAATATTGTTATACTACTTTATTATTTATTGCTATATCGGTTTGGATATTAGGCAGATGGTGCATTGGTTGCACTTTTTTTCTGCAAAATATCAACATGCAAAGATAGTAATTTTTTTTATAATGACTGTTTTTTATGCATTTTTTTGGATAATCGTCAATGCCTTCAGCTGCGAAGAGTCAGCTCTACCACGTTTTCTACATGCTGAGTGTGAGGGAACATGTCGACCGGTTGGATGCGTCCGATGTTGTAGCGTTGGCTAAGGAGCGCGAGGTCGCGTGCCTGGGTGGCGGGATTGCAACTGACGTATACTATCCGCCGTGCTCCGATGGTGAGCAGTTGTTCGACAACTTTCTCGTGCATGCCGGCTCTCGGAGGGTCAGTGATGACAACATCGGGTGAGCCGTTTTGGCTGACAAAGTCGTCATTCAGCACTTTTGCCATGTCGCCAGCATAGAATGTGCAGTTGTCGAAGCCGTTGATATGTGCGTTCTCGCGTGCGTCTATGATGGCCTCTTCCACATATTCCACACCGACGACCTTGTGGCACATGCCGGCAAGGAACTGTGCTATGGTGCCAGTGCCGGTGTATAGGTCGTACACGGTATCGGTAGGCTTGAGGTCGGCAAATTCGGCCACAAAACTGTATAGCTTGTAAGCCTGTGCCGAATTGGTCTGGTAAAATGATTTTGGGTTGATTTTGAAGTGCAGTGGCGACCCTCCGCCATAGCGAGGCATCTGCTCGGTGATGAATCCTTGTCCGCTGTAGGTGACGACGTCGAGGTCGGTATAGCTGTCGTTGAATTTGGTGTTGATGATATAGAGCAGCGATGTGATTTCAGGGAACTCGTTCTTCAGGTGTTCCATCATTGGGGTCAGCACGTCGGGCCGGTCGTCGGCGACGATGACTATCACCATCCATTCGCCGGTAGACGTGTTCCGTATCACCACATTGCGCAAATAGCCTGTGTGGTTGCGTATGTCATAGAAGGGGATGTTGTGTGCTATGGCGTAGTCGCGCAAGGATGTCCGGATGCGGTTGGATGGTTCGGGTTGCAGTGCGCAGTGCTCGATTGGGAGCACCTTGTCGAACACTGCGGGGACATGGAACCCTACGGCTCCCGGATCATCGTCGCGACGAGTCTCGCCGCTTTGGAGCCACCGTTTGCTGGAGAAGGTGAATTCCAGCTTGTTGCGGTAGTAGAAGATGTTGTCCGAGCCGCAGATGTTCTGCATTCGTGATGTGTCTATATGTCCGAGGCGTTCCAGATTGTCGCGTACTTGTTGTTGTTTGTACTTCAGCTGGGCATCATACTGCATGGTCTGCCATTTGCAACCGCCACAGACGCCGAAATGCTGACAGGTCTCTTTGACGCGAAGTGGCGAGGGCTGTTTGACGGCCAAGGCAATGCCTTCGGCATAGTTTTTCTTTTTTTTGTATATTTTCAGGTCGATGATGTCGCCCGGAACGACATAGGGCACGAATACCACCATCCCGTCAACACGGACGATGGCATTTCCTTCGGCTCCGGCATCGTTCACTTCGACGTCGGAGACTATCAGTTCTTTTTTTAGCCTGCTCATTTTTTCACGGTGGGGGTTCCCGATATGGTCTCTATGTTAAAAAAAAAGAAGTATTGGCATCAATACTTCTCATTCTCATGTGGCAAATTGTCACTCTTCTTGGAGGAGTGAACGCACTGCTTATCGTTCGTCGGAGACGGACAGTTTTTTTCTGCCTTTTCTGCGGCGTGCGGCTAAAACTTTTCTGCCATTTGCCGTGGACATTCTCTGACGGAATCCGTGCTTATTTGCTCTTTTTCTGCGTGATGGTTGGAATGTTCTCTTCATTTTTTTCTCGTTTTGGAGTTGCAAAAGTACACAAAAAAAACAATATGGCAACAAAAAAATGTTTAAAACTTTTTTGATATTCCGGAAGTTGTTGTTTTTTAGTGTATTGGTAAAAATACATTATGATTTTTTTATCAATTAAAAAAAAACTTGTACATTTGCATTTTGAATTTTCGGTGAAAATATTTCAAAATAATGGATAAATCAGCGTTTAATGTCAAATTGACAAACCTTTGCAGCTATTCAATGATCGACAAGTCGGAGATACAGGCCGAAAAGAACCGTTTTCCGTATTGTGCACTGCTTCAGGTCATGGATATTTTGAGCGACAAGGCAACGGGAACATCGCAATGGGCTGAGCGTTTCCTGCCCAAGACATCGCTCTATCTGTTCGATGGCGAGAAGTTCAACGACTATATGAACCGTGTTGTTCTTACCGAAATACAAACGCCGGCAGACCTAAAGGCCAAAGAGCAGGTGGAACAAGCCAAGAGCCAGGAATACAGTGCAAGTGAGCCTGAGTCATTCGACATAATAAAGGAGATTAATTCCTATCAGGAGGTCTCGTTCAAGACGGCTCCAAAGAGTGTAATACTGTCTAAATTCTTGGAAACGGGCAACTATAAGCCAGAAGATTTGGGTGAGACGGAGGATGTGTCAGTAGAGGATTTGGGCAAAATGAGTGTTGCGATAGACGATTCGTTAGATACTGAAACTCTGGCTATTGTGTTTGAAAAGCAGGGTAAATTCGATCGTGCAATAACTGTATACGAAAAATTAATTACCAAATATCCCGAAAAAAGTAGTACTTTTGCAATCCGAATTTCGGAACTTAAAATGAAACTGGAAAATAACAAAAAGTAATAAATAGTATTATGTACAATTTTATCGTAATCCTTATTCTGATAGTCAGTATTGTGTTGGCCCTCGTAGTGTTGGTTCAAAATTCGAAGGGCGGTGGACTTGCAGCAAATTTCTCTGCTCCAAACCAGATTATGGGTGTTCGTAAAACTACCGATTTCCTTGAAAAACTGACTTGGGGTCTTGCAATAGCTCTTGTTGTTCTGAGCCTCTTGGCCACTATAACCATCAAATCTGGCCATAGCACCTCGGTTCAGAAAAATGCAGTCAACGCTGACCAGGTAGAACTGCCTTCGGCTGCCGAGGCTGTGGCAGGCCAGCCAGCTCCTGCCGATGCTGCCCCTGTTGCAGAATAAGATTAATAAAACAAATGGAATTATGGAGATTTGTCGTACGGCAAGTCTCCTTTTTTATGTAACCGCCAGTCTTTTATCCGTCATTTGGCAATTAAATTCTTTCTTCAGCTTCGATGAACCGTGCCGAGCAACTGATACTGTCCTTCTTTCCGCACGTCCCTACTTCGGGTCAGCGGTTGGCGTGCTGCAAAATGGTCGATTTTCTTTTCGATCCTGATCCCAAGTCGGCTTTCCTGCTCAGGGGTTATGCAGGCACCGGCAAGACATCGTTGGTGTCGGCTCTTATCAAAGCGGCTCCACGCATGAGGATAAAGACAGTGCTGCTCGCTCCTACAGGGCGTGCTGCCAAGGTGTTGTCAGGCTATTCGGGCAAGACGGCCTACACCATTCATAAAAAGATATATATGTCTGTGACAGACGCGTCGGGTGTAGTCCGTAGTGTAAGGGCCAAGAATAAATACAGCTATACACTGTTTATTGTTGACGAGGCTTCGATGATAAGCGCCGTACCCGACGAGGGTTCGTATGTCAACCATCATTCGCTGCTCGAAGATCTTGTCGATTACGTTGCCGATGGGTCGCATTGCCGCCTGATGCTTATTGGCGACGGAGCCCAGCTGCCTCCTGTCGGGTCGTCGGAGAGCCCGGCTCTCTCGGAAATGTATCTGCAATCGATGGCCGATTTGAAGGTCCATGTCGCGGAACTGGACGAGGTGGTGCGTCAGGACAATATGTCGGGAATATTGCGCAATGCAACGGAAATACGAAACCATATTACCGAGATGGACGATGATGTCGAAGTCCGGTTGCCGTTGTTCGATACGGAAGGCGTGTCGGACGTGGTCAGGCTTGGTGGTGCCGATCTTGAGGAGGTCTTGAACCAAGAGTATTCGCAGAGAGGGCAGGAGGGAGTCGTCTTTGTGTGTCGCAGCAACAAACGGGCCAATATGTATAACCAGGCAGTCAGAAACAGGATTCTGTTTAGAGACGACGAGATCGGTACGGGCGACTATCTTATGGTGGTAAAGAACAACTATCACTGGCTGGATGAAGGGTCGGGAATGGGATTCATAGCCAATGGTGATATTGTGGAGGTTATGGCAGCGCGTAACTATCAGGAGATGTATGGATTCCATTTTGTCGACGTCACTCTCCGCTTTGTCGACTACGAAGACGAGCCGACTGTCGACTGCAAGTTGCTCCTCGAGACTCTGCATTCTGAGTCGCCATCGTTGACGAGAGAGGAGTCTCAAAAACTGTATACAGAGGTCATGGCCGACTATGCCGACCTTCCGACTAAGGCGGAGCGGCTCAACGCGTTGCGCAGCGACCCGTACTACAATGCGCTGCAGGTTAAGTTTGCCTATGCCTTGACGTGCCACAAAACACAGGGCGGACAATGGCCGGTGGTGTTTGTCGAGCAGGGCTATCTTACAGACGATATGATAGACAGGGACTTGCTGCGATGGATCTATACAGCCTTGACAAGAGCTACGGAAAAGGTTTATCTGCTGAATTTTGAGGATAGGTTTTTTTACTGACAAAACCGTAATAAAAAAAGCACCACAAATGTGGTGCTTTTCTTTGATTGGCAGACGCAATTTAGAACTTCTTGCTGGCTTTGAATTTGAAGACCTTCTTTGCGGGAATGGTGATCTTTTTGCCGGTCTGAGGGTTCTTGCCGGTGCGTTTTGCACGCTGCTGCATGAAGAATGTGCCGAATCCGATGATGGCGATTTTGCCGTCTTTCTTCTTCATTTCTTCTTTGGTTACTTCGAGTAAAGCGTTGAAAGCTTTAGCAGCGTCAACTTTTGTCATGTCAGCTTTTTTAGCTACAGCTGCAATTAATTCTGTCTTGTTCATGTTGATGAATTTGAGGGTTTAATAATTTTTTTGACGATGCAAATATAAATAGTTTTTTTTTAAATACAATATTTTTTGAAAAAAAAATTATGTTAAATAATGTTCTCTTGCTTTAAATAATTAATTTCCAGTTTGATATATTGTAACCTCTTAAAAATTCATCAATTGTAATTTTCTTTTTTCCACTGATTTGTAGGGATAAAATTTTTAAGAATCCGTCTTTTACGGCGATTTTTAACAACTTTTTTTTGTCTGTTTCGATGGTTCCAACGGCATAGCTGTGGGTGCAGATTTCGCATTGGGTAGCGAAAATTTTCAGAGAGACAGGATTCCCTTTTGCGTCGTTCATTACGGCTGTGGCTGCAGGGTAGGGGGAGAGTCCGCGTACAAAGTTGTGTATCTCGTTGGCACTCTTGGCCCAGTTGATGGCGCAGTCTTGTTTGAAAATTTTTGGTGCAGCTTTGACGGATTCGGGTACTGGCTGCGGATGAGCTTTGATAGTCCCGCTGTATAGTTGGCTGATGGTTTCAATTACCAGTTCGGCTCCCATTTGAGATAGGCGGTCGTGCACGGTTCCTGCCGTGTCGTCGTCAGCTATCGGAGTGGAGCGCTGTAGGAGCAGGTTTCCCTCGTCGATGCGTTCGTTGAGTAGGAATGTGGTCACTCCGGTTTCTTTTTCTCCGTTGATGACGGCCCAGTTGATGGGTGCGGCTCCGCGGTATTGGGGCAGCAATGAGGCATGCAGATTGAAAGTGCCGAGTGGGGGCATGCTCCACACCGACTGTGGCAGCATGCGGAAGGCTACGACGACAAAGAGGTCGGCATTGATGGATTCAAGCTGCGCGAGGAACAGCGGGTCGCGCAGCTTCTCGGGCTGTAGTACCGGTATGTTGTGCTGTAAGGCATATTCCTTTACGGGAGAGAATGTCAGCTTCAGTCCACGTCCGGTCTGGCGGTCGGGCACGGTGACGACAGCGGCGACGTTATAGCCTGCTGTGACGATGGCGTCGAGCGATGCTACGGCAAAGTCGGGAGTGCCCATGAAAACTATTTTCTTCGACATGGTGTTTTTTATTCGACGGGAATGTTCAACAGGTTGTTGCTCATGAGTTTTTCTCGAGCTCCTTTTGGAGTTTTATCATCTTGAGAGCCGTTACGGCTCCTTCGACACCCTTGTTGCCGTGTTTGCCACCGGCACGGTCGATGGCCTGCTGCATGTTGTTTGTGGTGAGCAGGCTGAAGATGACAGGCTTCTCGTGTTTCAGGGCGACGTTGGTAAGTCCTTGCGATACGGCTTCGCAGATAAAGTCGAAATGCCGTGTCTCGCCTTGGATGACGCATCCTATGCAGATGACGGCATCAAGAGAGGGAATATTTTTGAGCATCAGGTCGGCACCTGTAGTGAGCTCGAAACTGCCGGGGACGTGGACAATTCGGATGTCTTGGTTATCCACATGGTATTTCTTGAGAGTCTCGATGGCACCGTCGGCCAGGGGGGTGGTAATTTCGCTGTTCCATTCGGCAATGACGATGCCGATGGTGTATCCGTTGCCGGAGGGGACCTGCGAAGGGTCGTAATCCGATAGGTTTGTTTTTTTCATTTTGTGTTTTTTTGTTTTGCTCTGTGGGTTATCGTACACGGATTTTCATTCCGGTTTTTATTTTCTTTAGCTTTGGATTCAGTTCTTTGATGTTGTCTACTGTTGTGCTGTGCATCATGGCTATACGTTCCAAAGTGTCGCCTGGTTTGACTTCGTAGTGCACTTCGCGTTGCTTCCGGTGCGCTTTGTACGATTCTTTGATTATGCTTTTGTCGGCTTTGAAGATAGGAGGTTTTTTCCCTTTGGGCCGAGAGATGCCGAAGTAGGTTTTGTCGAGATGCAGACGGCGTGTGCGCAGAGTGTAGTTCGAGAAGTCCAGGATCCATTCGGGGTCGAAAGGCTCGTACTGGAAACGCACTTCGAAGTGCAGGTGTGGTCCGGTGGAGCGGCCTGTGCTGCCGCCAAGACCGATGATTTCGCCGGCTTTGACTCGCTGTCGTGGTTTGACAAGTATTTTCGACATATGCCCGTAGACGGTTTCAAGCCCGTTTTCGTGGCGCAGTACTACCAGGTTGCCGTAGCCGCCCATGTGGCGTGCAATGCGGACAACGCCCGGGAAGCAGGCCCGCACGGGGTCGCCGGTACGGAGCAGGATGTCGACACCGCGGTGCGGACGCTGCCACCTGTCGCGCCATCCGTAGGGCGATGTGATGATGTTGCGCATCGGGAAGCAAAACTCGCCGCTGTCGCGGACAATGCGTATGTTGACCTCGTCGGGTAGCGAATCGAGCGGTAATGTGCGTAACCTGACGGCATTGCCCGACAGGTTGTCGTGGTAGAACAGTTGCCACATCGGTATTTCGCTTCCGTCTCCGTTATAGAACCTGTTGTCGTTACCGACTTCTTGCGACCATGCCGATACCGCGACTATCATGAGGATGGTCAGCAGGAATGAGGCAAGTGGATGGCTTGTATGTGTTGTGGAATGTAAGGTCAAAAGTCAGAGTTCTTTACGTAGACGTCCTACGGGTATGTTTAGGTTTTCGCGGTATTTCGTCACGGTGCGTCGTGACAGTTTGAATCCTTGGCTGTTAAGCAGACGTGTCAGTGCTTCGTCGGTCAGAGGGCTGTGCTTGTCTTCGTTGTCGATGGCTTGCTTCAGAGCGCTTTTCACATGCTCTGCCACTATGATGTCGCCCGACTCGGTTATGGCGGCTTTCGAGAAAAGGTCTTTGAGGAGGAATGTGCCAAAGTCGGTCTGGACGTATTTTTGGTTTGCCACGCGCGACACTGTCGACTCGTCGTATCCGGTGACGGTGGCGATGTCCTTAAGTCGCATGGGGCGCAGGTCGTGAGTGTCGCCGCTGAGGAAAAAGGCCGACTGGTGGCGCAGGATGGCGTTCATGGTTATGGTGAGCGTTGCTTCGCGCTGCTTGAGGGTGTCGATGAGCCATTGTGCCGATTCGGTTTTCGTTTTGATGAATTGCAGGGTTTCCCGCTCGCTGCTGCTTAGCGAGCCTTGATTGCTGAGATGCTGCATCATCTCGGTGTATTCGGAATTCATCTTCAGTGGAGGACGGTTGCGGTCGTTGAGGACGAAATTCAGCTGCCCTCCTTCGCGCGAGACGATGAAATCGGGTATGACGTAGTGTGCTCCTTTGTTCTCCTCGCTGCGGCCCCATCCGGGTTTGGGATTCAGCCGTCGTATGATGCTGATGGCACGGTTCAGTTGAGCTTCGTCAACTTTCAGGATATTCATCAGTGAGGTGTAGTGTTTGTTAGTGAGTTGGTTGAAGTGCTTGTTGACGATGGTGGCAGCCATGCTGGTGTCGTCGTCGGGATGTTCGATGCGTGCCAGCTGAAGAGAAAGACATTCTTGAAGGTTGCGAGCTCCGACACCGGCAGGGTCGAAAGTCTGGATTATGGCAAGGATGTCATTGACTTCGTCGTCCGTCACATCGATGCCGGAACGGAAAGCGAGGTCGTTGGCAATCAGTTGAGTGTCGCGTCCAAGGTAGCCGCTTCCATCGATACTGCCTATAATCTCTTCGGCAATGGTGCGTTCGCGTTCCGTAACGTTGCGCAGTGCGAGCTGGTTGAACAGCGATTCGGTGAACGATAGTCCTTCGGAAGGATCGATTCGGTGTTCTTCTACGTTGCGGTCTTTCTCTAATTGTTCGCGATAGTCATAGTCGTCGTCTTCATAGTATTCGTCGATGTCGATACCTTTAAAGTCGCCCGCCTCGTCGTCGGCTATATCGGCAGTGGTGTTGTTTTCTCCGGCTGGCTCTGACTCAATTTCAAGCATCGGGTTTTTTTCGACTTCTTCTTTTATGCGTTGTTCCAGTGTGGTTACGGGCAGTTGCAGCAGTCGCATCAACAGAAGCTGTTGAGGTGTCAGTTTCTGCTGCATTTTCATTTTCTGTTTTTGTGATATCATAGTCAGTCGGTTTAGAGGTTGCTAAAAGAGATGATATAGAGCGGCCCCATAGGTGGGCAATGAGTTATATTCCTTTTAACTGAAATTTCCCGAAAAAAGTATGCCCCGCTTTAATTTTTGTACGTCCGCACGTTTGAGGATTCTGCAATGATAATAGGCGGCAGGGCTAAATGTTGTGTGCGCTGCAAGTGAATATTAAATTTGTACAATAATAA
>CAMOFI010000025.1 GCA_946613135.1 uncultured Bacteroidales bacterium | reverse complement strand
GTCATCAACCGCGAACGTAAGCTGAAAGCCATCTATGTGCAGAAACTGCGCCAAGAGCAGCTGGACAAATAAGGAGACTTCAGTCGCTACGCATCAATGAGAAAGGGACAACTCGCAAGAGGGTCCTTTTTTTTTGCCCTTTTCATGCAGAAAAAAAACGCCATCTGCAGCTCGCGAACTTGCTGATTTTTTAGAAAGCGCTCTCGTACCATCGGCATTATCGATGCGGATTTGCAGAATTCAGAATGCAAAAAAAAGAACGGAACCGTCATTTCCGCACACTTGAGCAAAGAAAAAACAGCTCCTCTAATCTGAAAGACAAAAGATTGTTGGATTATTAAAAAAAAATTGCCCTACCTATCAGAAAAATTGGTATCTTTGCACCTGTTTTGACAACAACACAAGACAAAAAACAAAAACAGACATGGTAGGAGTAAACAAAGTAATATTGATAGGAAATCTGGGCAAAAACCCCGAGATAATATCATTCCCGAAAGACGGCCGTCGAGACGACACCATGGCGGCTGTAGTGCGCAAGGCTACCTTTCCATTGGCAACCACAGAAATACGCAAGAACAAGGATGGTGAGAAAGTAGAGCAGACCGACTGGCATACTGTAGTGTGCTGGCGCGGCCTGGCAGACATTGCCGAGAAACTGCTCCGAAAAGGGATGCAGATATTCGTTGAGGGCAAGCTGCAGAACCGCAGCTGGGAAGACCGCGACGGCAACAAGCATTACGCAACGGAAGTGGTGGCGGAGAATTTCACAGTCCTCGGCAACCGCAACAGGAACGACGAACAACAAGCCCCAACTGCCGATCCGTATGCTAACATCCTGAACGAAGACACCGAACCTATCGGAGACCTTCCTTTCTAAGAAGAGAAACTACGGTTATTTTTTCCCGCCCGAAGAAGTGTCGCTGACAACAACGACAAATAATACTTTGTGTCACAAATATTATCAGACAAAAAAAGCTGCCATAAGGCAGCTTTTTTCCTTTCAGGCATGTTGTCAAACCAATTGTTGACCTTCATATCCCGGCTTGCCAAGAAGGATAAACATGTTCTTTTTGTATGCTTCGACACCAGGCTGGTCGAAGGGGTTCACATCCAATGTGTATCCACTGACACCACAGGCAAATTCGAAGAAATATATCAATTGGCCGAGGACATACTCATCAATTTGCGGGATTTGTATTTTCAGAACCGGCACACCTCCGTTACGATGGGCTATCATGGTTCCTAACTCAGCATTGTGGTTGATTTCGTTCAGCGATTTGCCGACAAGGTAATTGATTCCATCCAGATTTTGCTCGTCGACCGGTATGTCGACCTTCGAAGAAGGCTTGTCGACACTGATGAACGTCTCGAACATCAGTCTTTCGCCCTGTTGGACATACTGGCCCATGGAGTGAAGGTCGGTAGTAAAACTGAGGCTGTGGGGCAGTATGCCTTTCCCCTCCTTGCCTTCGCTCTCGCCATACAACTGTTTCCACCACTCGCTGACATATTTAAGATTTGGCAGGAAATTGACAAGCATCTCGACTTTTTTCCCTTTACGATATAATATGTTGCGCAGGGCCGCATATTCCATAGCCGGGTTGTCATCAAAGCTGTCATTTTCCAGACAGATACGGCGCATATCACGGGCTCCCTGCAGCAGAGCATCAATGTCGTAGCCCGCCATTGCGATAGGGAGCAGTCCAACGGGTGTAAGGACAGAGAAACGGCCACCGACATTGTCGGGGATGACATACATCGGATATTTCTCTTTCACTGCAATGTCGTGCAACGCACCTTTACGGGCATCAGTGACAGCGATGATGCGGTTTGCGGCTTCGGCTTTGCCATACTTGCTCTCGAGATGGGATTTAACGATGCGGAAGGCTACAGCCGGCTCGGTGGTTGTGCCCGACTTTGAAATCACGGCCACAGCATAGTCTTCGCGGTCGAGCAACTGAAGCAACTGGTGATAATAGTCTTCGCTCAGCGTATGGCCAGCGTATACAACAAACGGTCGGCGAGGTTCAACAGCATGCATGTATTCAGACTGTAGAGCTTCGATGACCGCCCGCGCACCGAGGTAAGAGCCACCAATGCCTATTACGACAAATACACTGATTTTTGGAGCCAGACAGGCCACATCGGCCTTGATAGAGTTTACGATGGAAACATCCTGTTCCTCCGGCAAATTAACCCAACCGAGAAAATCGTTGCCCTTGCCTCTGCCCGATACAAGAGTCGTCTTGGCATCGCGGATCTCTTCAAGCATTTGTTTGGTCTCAGCATCAGACACATATTGCGTGAGATGCTGTTTGTCAATGTTTATCATGTTCATAACTGCACTATTTTATCAAAATAACAATAAATTGAGAGTGCAAATTTACATAATTTTTCTGAATTGGGCACCACATCCTTAAAAAAACGTTTTACCTGTACACACTGCAGTCTCTAATCATATTATTATACCTAAGACGACGGGAAATGGCATGGGCTGCACAAAGACATGCAACGAAGAAAAAAGGATCTTGTTTTTAACAATAATGGGAATAAAAAAAATGCTTTTTCTACAAAAAAAACGAAACAAAACATTGGTGTATAACGTATATAGCCGAAGAAAAAGAACAAAAAAATCATCAAAAAAATGTTGAAAACTTTTCTGAGTTAGCCACGCAACACCATTATTTTCCAACCTATTACACCACACCAACTCAGAATCGCCGAACAACAAGAGTCCAAAAAATCAAAAAAAAAACCAAAAACTTTCGCAAAACAAAAAAAATTGTAGTACTTTTGCAAAGTGATTTTTTTGTAAAAATAAATTTAAATTTAATAAAACTATGTTGAAAAAATTATTTACGATTGGAATGTTTGCAAGCCTGATGTTCATGGCTTACAACGCAAACGCCCAAGAAGAGAAGAACTACAAGCTCGAGTATCCTCACTTCGGTTTCTGGAGCAACTGGTCGATCGGTGGTTCCGTAATCTATAGCTGGCAGTACGAGCACGGTGGAATTCTCGACTGGCGTGATGGTAGCAACATCGGAGCCAACCTGTTCTTCGAGAAAGAACTCAGCCCCGTATGGTCAATGCGCCTCATTGGCGAGACCCCTGGTCTTTACCATGGTTGGGGTGAAAACTCCCTTCCCACTGGTGCCTACAACCGCGACGGCATCATGGGTTACGACCGTTACGGCAAAGCCGGTATCGACTTCAAGATGAGCTTCCAGGGTCTGTGCAAAGGCTATGATCCCGAAAGAAGAGGCAACCTCTACCTGCTCGCAGGTGTTGGAGCTTCCTTCAGCCGCGATGATGTCGAGCTCGGTTTCGTTGGCATGTACATGCAGGGTGGTCTTGGTTGGAGCTACAAGCTCAGCCACTCCTCCATCTTTATCGAAATCGTTGACGACATCGCTGCCGACATCGCCAACCCCATCCACCAGTGGCACGACAACACTGGTATGGTAAGACTCGGTTGGATGTACAACTTCGGACCTACCCAGAAGGATCTCGACCTTATCGCTCAGCGCGCTCTGCTGACCCAGGAGAACTTCGACAAGATGAGCAACGAAATCGACGGTCTGCGTAACGACCTCCGTGACGCCAAGACCCGCGAGGCAAAACTCATCAACCGCATCAACGAGCTCGAAGCCAACCAGAACAACACCAACACTATCGTCAAGGCTGACGACGGTACCGCTGACAGCCTCCGCAAGGTTATCGAAGGCTACGAGAGCAACAAGCACAACTTCTACGCTCTGCCGTTCTCTATCACCTACGACATCGACCAGTACACCGTTTCTGAAGATCAGATGGGCAAGATCAACGCTATCGCTCAGATCATGAAGGACAACGAGGATGTCAACTTCGACATCATTGGTTACTGCGACTATAGCGGCAGCGACGCTTACAACCAGAAACTCTCTGAGAAGCGTGCTGAAAACGTCAAGAAACTCCTTGTCAGACGCGGCATCGCCGAGGATCGCCTGACTACCGAGGGTAAAGGCAAGACCATGCCGTTCGGCGACATCAAGAACGCCATCAACCGCCGTGTCTCCTTCTACCGCGTGAACAAATAAGAGAACATTATTTCTCTGACAATAAAAAAGCCTGCAGTTGTGCAGGCTTTTTTATTTTGATAGATTTAACTCCAATCAGATATAGAGCCCTTTGATATTATTAAAAGACTATTCTTGTCCTATCGTTCCTTAATCTGGCTTCTTTGCCGCAACACGTCTTCGCAATAGCCTGCTGCACATTCAGCTTTGTTGCAGCCAACCTGCGCGAAACATAACCGCACAGGTGTATATCCTTACATACGATGTGGTAAAAAAAGTAACGATAAATTCTGCTGCAGGCTAACCTTTTAGAGAGGCGCTGACACGCACACTGCCACGGTACCTTAAGGAGCAGGTCTTATATGCCATTACATGGAAAGGATTTTGAACTCTACACGTCTGTTACGTGCGCGACCCTCTTCTGTAGAATTGGAGTCGATGGGCTGAGTTTTGCCAAAACCTTTAAAATGGAGTCGCTTGGCATCTATTCCTTTCGAAACCAGATAGTCGACCACAGCCTTAGCACGGTTTTCAGAAAGACGCTGATTGTAGTCGACAGAGCCGTGCCCGTCGGTATGTCCTCGTATTTCTATTCTCATTGACGGATAGGAGTTAAGCAACGATAACAACTGCTGTAGCTCGAAATACGACTGTTGAAGGAGAACAGCCTTGTCGTAGTCGAAGAAAATATTTTGCAATACAAAAGTAGAACCCACCTTAAAAGTGTCGACCGCGTTAGCAATGGTAAGAGTATCGGCAACACTTGAATCGGTCGCCTGATGCTCGTCAATACAGTCAAGACACACCACAGACACATCGTCTATATAATAATATGCACCCGGGAGCAGATATGTGAGCGAGTCGAGGTCAACGACATTAGAATGAGCAGCAGGGTTGAAGTTGCCGATAGTCATAAAGCGCTCGCCGCCTTTAGCAGTGAACACACCACTAATCTGCATCCATGCCTTTGTATCGGTCAGAACACGCTCATAGTCATTCACCACCTGAGGGACAAAGTATGACGCCACAGTCTGTGAAACATCTTTCGTGATTTGACGCACCTCTTTGTTCATCAACACGCTACGTACCGTATCCCCCACCCTGTCGTCCGTAAATAAGGCTCCAATTGTTGCAACAGCTCCTGACGAATACTCCGACAAGCTGACGTAGAACGAGACTCTATACATTCTATTGGCCTGCAGAGGTTCTTTGAGTTGCGTCTGCAGATACTCGCGATAGTCTGTCTTCGAGCAATAGATACCGCAAAATCCGTTGCCAAAATGGGCATCCTGGACACCCAACTTGTTCTTGGGCACTCCGCAATCGCGGGATCCGCATACATTATAATAATCCGCCGAGCCAGCAGTTGGCTGGAACCAGGCATCTACAATGGTCAGAGTACCATAAGCGTCTATCTTGCGTGGACACTCGATGTAGTCCTCAAACGAAGGATTAAAGACAAGATTGGATGCAAGAGCCGGGGCCTCCTGGGACATTGTCGTGCGAAAAAACGACAATACTGCAGCCAACATCATCCAACGAATCTTCATAATTCTACAAGGTTACATTTTTATACATTTCATCATACTGTTCCATAAAAGCAATGCCGTCCGGTCCCACGAGAAGAGAGACTTGCGGGCACGTCCTTTTTCTATCAGCGCATTGCGAAGGGTTTCATCGTCCGAAATACGCGACATGGCAGCAGCGATATCGCTGACCGAATAAGGGTCGACAAGCAATGCCGCATCGCCAGCCACCTCTGGCATTGAAGTCACATTGGAAGTTATGACCGCCGTCTCGGCACTGAAAGCCTCAATGATAGGTATGCCAAACCCTTCGAAGAGAGATGCATATACGAGTGCCGTGGAAGCATTCATAAGTTGCGAGAGGTCTTCGGAATCGACATGACCAACAAAATGCACTTGGTCACGGAACGACATTTCAGAATAAGCCTTTTCGAGCTCGTCGCCCCACCAATAGCGACTTCCAACAACAACAAGCTGCATGTCGCTATGAGGATGCGTATTCCTGTATGCTTCGAACGCCTTTAAAGTATTGGTCAGGTTCTTGCGGCGTGATATTGTACCGACAAAGACAAAGAACGATTTACCATCGCTGTATCTGAGGCGTGTTGCCGCCTTGGTATCTTCATCGTACGAACGGTAGAAGCTGTGAGAGCCATCATAAACAACGTCTATTTTGTCGGGTTCTAACGAATACAGTTCGGCAATGTCCGACTTAGAGAATTCAGACACCGTCGCCACCCTTGTCGCCTTGCATGCAAAACGAGGGAAAAAATGCTTCATATAGCGCTGGTGAGAAGGACGGAGGAAGTCATCGGAATGTTCAAAATTGAGGTCATGGATTACAGCAAGCGTAGGCACATTGGTTCTGAGCGATATCCATCCGTCGGGCGACAAGAAAAGGTCTATCTTATATCGTTGCAGTGCTTTTGTAACGCTGTATTCAAAAAAGAGGAACCACAGGATCGGATGCCGCGCCTGCGGAGAAAGGACGACAGGATGGACATTTGAAGCAAAAATAAACTGTGGGTCAGGTTTGCGGTCAAAGAAGAAATAGAAATCATGCTCAGGGTGAGCGATGACAATTCGTTTCATCGTCTCGGCAGCAAACCAGCCGATGCCGTCGAGCCTGTGTGGCAAGAGCAGACGAGTGTTTACAGCTATGCGCATGGCAAGGAAAGCTCAACTAATGTTTTTCTGGACGGGCATAGGTTTTCCCATGACGATAGACTCGATGACTGGCGGGAAGAATTCTTTCTCCAACAGGTGGATCTTTGCCGCCACATCGTCGGCCGTATCGGACGGCATCACCTTGCAACGAGCTTGGAACATGGTAGTTCCGCAGTCGTAACGACCGTCTACTATATGTATTGTGATGCCGGTTTCTCTTTCATGATTTGCAACAACGGCCTCATGGACATGATGGCCGTACATTCCTTTGCCGCCATATTTCGGAAGCAGCGCAGGATGTATATTGATGACACGATTGGGAAAAGCTTTGAGGATATTCTCAGGGACTAACAGCAGGAAGCCGGCAAGAATCAGATAGTCCACTTTTCGGGCACGCAGAAAATCGAGCACTTTGTCGGTCTCCAGGAAATCGCGACGTCCGAAATAGCGCGATTCTATACCCAAATTGGCTGCACGAGTAGCCACATAGGCGTCTTTTTTATTATAGATAATAACATCGACAATAATGTTGCCGCTACCAGCAAAATATTCAGATATCTGCTGTGCATTGGTTCCATTACCCGAGGCTAAAATTGCAAGTTTTTTCATATCAAATTATCTCTTAAAGAAAATGCAAATTTAGCAAGAAAAAATGGATTTTGGCCAAAAAAAACAAATATTTTTTACAAATACTGAAACACAAATAGTTATATAAATATATGTTTTTTATTTGTTTGATTTTCAAGATAGTTTTGAGACCAATAAACGTCAAAATGAAACAAAAAAAATCAGTGTCATATAATACTGTATCACAAATTGTTAATATAATTAACATTAAGAAAGTAGAACAAAAAGATATGGTAATTGATTTTTTTTTCGTTACTTTGCAAATTGTTTAATCAAAAAAAAGAAGAAAAATGTCTGAAATTGAATCCAAAGTAAAAGCTATCATCGTTGATAAGCTTGGTGTCGATGAAGCATCAGTAACTCGTGAAGCTAGTTTCACCAACGATCTCGGTGCAGACTCACTCGATACCGTAGAATTGATTATGGAACTTGAAAAAGAGTTCGACATTCAGATTCCCGAAGCAGAAGCAGAGAAAATCGCCACTGTCGGTGACGCTATCTCTTTTATCGAGAATGCTGGAAAATAAGTGATTCTTTATGAATCTAAAGAGAGTAGTTGTTACAGGTCTGGGATCACTAACCCCGATAGGTAACGACGTGGCCACGATGTGGAACGCGATGCTTACCGGATTAAGTGGTGCCGGACCGATTACTCGCTTTGACACAACAGAATTCAAGTGCAAGATTGCATGTGAAGTCAAGGGGTTTGACCCCTTGAATTACTTTGACCGAAAAGAGAGCAAGAAAATGGACTTGTTCTCACAATACGGTTTAGTGGCCTCAGAAGAGGCCATTGTTGATTCGGGAATTACCGACGACAATGTGGACAAACGCCGTGTAGGTGTCATCTGGGGCAGCGGCAACGGCGGAGTTCAAACTTTTCAAGAAGAAGTACGCGGATATGAAAAAGGAGGAGGCATTCCTCGCTTCAGTCCATTCTTCTGTACCCGCATGATATCAAACATCTGTGCGGGACTGATTTCCATAAAGCATGGTTTCGTTGGTCCAAACTATTGTACTGTGGCAGCCTGTGCTTCGTCGGCAGCGGCAATAAGCGACGCGTTCAACCTGCTTCGTCTCGGCAAGGCAGATGTAATCATTGCCGGAGGCTCCGAAGCTGCCGTAGTGGAATGCAGCATTGGAGGATTTGCATCCATGCAAGCCCTGTCACTCCGCAACGACGACCCGACAACAGCGTCACGCCCATTTGACCGCGATCGCGACGGTTTTGTCCTCGGCGAAGGAGCTGGTGCGTTAGTGCTGGAAGAGATGGAACATGCACTGCGCCGTGGAGCAAAGATTTATGCCGAACTGACTGGCTGCGGACTGTCTGCAGATGCATACCACATCACAGCCTCTCACCCCGAAGGACTTGGAGCACACGAAGCAATGCGCCAAGCCGTAGAAGAATCCGGCATGGCACTTAGCGATGTAGACCATATCAACACACATGGTACGTCGACACCTATTGGCGACATATCAGAGCCCAAAGCAATTGCCAGTCTGTTTGGCCAACATGCAAAAGAAATAAAACTCACATCGACAAAATCGATGACGGGACATTTATTGGGAGCCGCAGGATGTGTAGAGGCAATAGCCACCATATTATCCATAAAAGACAGTGTGGTGCCTCCTACTATAAACCATTACAACGACGACCCGAAAATAGAGCCGCTTGGCTTTGTATTCAACAAGGCAGAAAAACATGATATCAATTTTGCCCTCAGCAATGCCTTCGGATTTGGAGGGCACAATGTATCACTGGCATTCCGCAAATTCGAGTATTAAGAATCATGTTTTTTTTCAGACGGCGAAAAAAGGACTCAGAGTTCTATACTTTTTTTAAGGACGTACTCGGATTCACCCCACGCAAAATAACGATATACCAAACAGCCCTCATTCATCGATCAAAATCCGTTGAGTCGATCAAGGGCCACAGGATTAACAACGAACGCCTGGAATATTTAGGCGATGCGCTGCTTGGAGCCATTGTAGCAGAATACCTTTACAAGAAATATCCATTGCAGGGGGAGGGTTTCCTGACGGAATTGCGGTCGAAAATAGTAAGCCGCAACAATCTGAACAAAGTAGCCCACGAAATAGGACTTTCAGAGCTGATACAATACAATAGGGAACAACACGGAATATTCAAATCCATAGAAGGAGATGCCTTTGAGGCCTTGGTAGGAGCCATCTATCTTGAAAAAGGATTCGATTTTACCAAACGCACAATTATGGAGCGAGTATTAAACCGGCACATGGACATAGAAACACTGGAGCACCAAGACTGGAACTACAAAAGCAAACTTATTGATTGGGGGCAGAAAAGCAAAAACAAAGTGACGTTTGAAGTAGTAAAGATAATAAGCCCGAACAAGCGGAACATGAACCGGAAACAATACGAAGTCCAAACCATGGTAAACAACAATCCCTACGAAACTGCCATAGAGTTCTCTATTAAAGCAGCCGAGCAACTGGCAGCAGAAAAGACGTATAAAAAACTGGCAGAAATGGGCGAGATAGCACAGTCTGCAAACTGAAACATATTTAAAACTTCAGCCGCATCTGCATTTTTATCTCATGACGATGGTTCCCGTCGATCCGTTCATACCCTGAGCCAATGGTCTCGTTGTCCGGGTAAAAAGACAAAGCATATTTCAACGCAACTGATATAGCATCAGAAACATCCCATCTCCCTATAGTGTAAAAACGTATACCACGTCCGTTAAGCATAGGTACACTGAACTCATAAACCATATCGCTCTCATAAAGAAAAACACGTGCATCGTAACCCGATATGTCGAACAATGCGACTCTCGAGCCAATAAGCAAAGGTCTGTCGTTGAGCATGAATCGATACGAAATGTCTTGAGAAACGACAAATCCCCATAATGGGTCATGTTCCTGACACGAAAAAGTACTATATACAACCTTTGAAACCAGATGCCAAGGTGTTTTGTTATAATCAAACGACATCTGGAACTGGCGGCGAGTCACATCCTCTACAGCATACAATTGGCCATCACTATTGCGCTGACCGGTTCGACTACGGTACTGGCAAGAAAAATGCATATTGGAGGCTATATATTTACTGATACTCAAGCGATAGTCTGTTCCAGAACTAGGAGCATAGACGCGGTATCGCATCGAAGGGAAACGAAAAAAATCAACTGACGACTGGAGATATAGTCGCAGCGGCAAACGCGTGCTGAAATATAGTAGCGTTCCCATCTCGTTCTGAGTTCGCCCACTCTGTCCAATAATGTTAGAATGAAGGTTTTGGTAAGTTGGAGAGCCATAATGGAATGAGGCCGACAGCATATTGTCGGAATTCAATCTTAACTGCATGCCACAAACGCCAGCAAGCGGGAAAAGGTACGACTCGTAACGGGCTCGTCGTGAAGAAACTGCAATCTCGGAGAAGAAAAGTAGTCGACGTACCAGAACAGATGCGTCCAATCCAGCATTGAAATTGCCTTTACCGCTGAAAGCAAAAGAATTATAGACATAGTCTGCAGGAACAATGGGTGCATCAAGACTGGTTTTGACAGCCGTCAAACCCAACTGAATATTTGTGTCCCTGTACTGAAGGCGAGTGCCAAAAAGACGTTCACCCAAAACGCCTTTTTTGGCAGTCTCACTTGTTGTGCGATGATATCCAGACGAATAAAAACTCTGAAAATAAGGTTCATCTACAAGAAGGGTATCGGAAGATGATAGCGTTGCATCTCTGTCAGCATCAGAATAGAAAACAGTCATTTCAAGAGCATTACGCAATAATACAATTGTCGCTGCTGCACCGCGCAGATATCCATACTCGCAAAAAGCACTGGCAGGAACAATACCCTGTCCGTAGCGACGCAAAGGCATAGATCCCGACATCCACGGAGCCGATCCGCTCCATAAAGTGGCACCCTGTCCGAAGTTGAGATTATATTTCCCGAGTATGACGCGCTTAATCGAGCCAAAGTTATTAAACATCAAGTGGTAACCATAATAATCAAATCCATACTGACCAACGTGGCCACCATTGTCAGCAGCAGACGCAAAGCGTAACGCCTCGCCAGCATCCTTGTCGCCCGAGAACTGGAAGGAGATACGGTCATAATATTTGAAGTAGTATCGAAAATAGAGTCTGGAAGGCGATCCTGCATAAGTATCCGTTACGTACCCATGGCCTGTAGGCCTATAAGTTTTATATCCAAATCGCAAGTTGCTGTGTCCATGATTTATAACCTCTGCCAACGACAATCTATGATCATTGTCCACATGTCTCACAACCACAAAAGGACGCAACATTTTTATGGTTGTAGAGTCAAAGCCATTAATCAAATACAATTCAGCAAGAGTGGTCATTTCTCCGTTTTGTGCTATATATGCACGTATTGCAGCCCGATGGAAGTCGGTGACAAACGGTAACGCAGCCAAAAGGTCTGACGAAGTGTCGTTTAGATTGACAGGATTGTCAAGAAAGTCATGAAACTGCTCGACAAGATCATCAGGCACCGACTCATCTTCATTTTGGTCGGCCCACAGCTCGAGAATGTCGCAAATTACTGATTCTGCATCGTTCTGCGACCTTGCCATACCGACTGACGACAAAACAAACAACAACAAAAACACGAACCGGCGCATGGTGAACTAAAAGAGATACTGAAGAGACAGTTGTGGAGTGATTCCAAGGATATTATGCACTTGCATGGCAATATTTGCACCGAAATGGTCCCGATGGTAACCAAAACCAAAAGTATAGAAGACCGGCTGGGTGTTTAGGCCCAAGCGAAAAATGTAATCCTCATGGAACGTGTACGCTAAGCCGACCTTAAGAGTCGGAGAATAATAGAGATTTTTCTCAGTTTCCACTACAGCAAGTAGTTCCGGCATCACTCTGTATGAAACTCCCAAGTTGAGTATTGCAGGGACACGCAATGACGATGTTACGTCAGAAACGACAGCGATAGGATTATACGCCTTGAAGCCTACAAGCAAACCCGTCGGGTTGCCATACTGCAGCGCTATGCTGAAAGTGACACGATTTAGAGGGTCATAATAAGCGTCGGAAGTGCCGGAATGGAGATAATGGAATGCCGCACCAAGGACGACACTTTTGCCTAACGGCATAGCATAACCCACTGAGGCCATCTGCTCGTTATAATCAGAATTTCCGTGATGAGTAAATGACGCCAAGACGCCTCCTGTTCCCAAAGGAACAGACATCCCGGCCGCAGCATAACCTAATCCTTCAGCAAAATGGTTTTGCCGAACGGAGAGAGAGACAATGCCTTTGTCGTTCCATGCCACCCCAGCGATGTTGTACAAGGCCGACTCCTCGTCGGGAAGTGCTGCCGAGATACCTCCCAAAGCTGCCGAGGCACCTCCCATCGGAGGAAATTCGAACTGGGAAAAAAGAGGCGTTGCAATCTGCAACGCCACAATAAATATTAAAAGCTTATGCGACATGCTTTTGTCACTCTAAAAGAGATTGTATCACTTAGAAATCAGTCCACCATTGACAAACGCTGCCTCATAGACAGTGCGTGCCACAGCCCAACGACGGCTTACGATGTTGCCTGAAAGCGTTACCTCGGGGAAATAATAGTTCAGGTCGTCGAGGTGCGCAAAATTGTTGTTTTCGATGTCGCTATTGAGTTCATCAATCTTGCTCTGAGTGATATAACGGCCATTGACGCCGCTGAAGCCGGCTTTTACGAGGTTGCCAATCGTGGGATATTCTGTCACCACAAGTTGGCCTCCAAAGGTAAGATACCAGCAGCTGTCGTTCTCGGCAATAAGAAGCATATTGGGCCCGTCAGGTGTAGCGATAATGTTGACAAGCGCCTCAAGGTCAAGATTGCTCAGCATTTCAACTGTCAGTATGTTTTCCAAAGTATATGACTGGGCCACAGTATCGTCAAGTCGGAATAGCATAAACGGGTACTGTAGCTCGACATTTGAAGTGTTGAAGTCGATATTGGCACTGATGTCCAGTGTAAAATATCCTTCCGGCAAGGTCTGGTCGTATCTCGACACATCAAGAGCATCTACAACGCTCGACGAGAACGTCAGCGAATCGGTCAAAGTCTCGCCATTGCCGATGCGGGAAATCACCACAGAGGCCTCTCCAACCAGTTCGTCGTCAGTAAGTTCCTCGATAGTGTTGATCATCTCTTCGCACGATGTAAAACAAAAAATTGCTGCCAGCGAAAGGAAGCCGAAAACTGTTTTTTTCATATTGTAAATAATTTTTGGTGGATAAATAATGGATATTTGCTAATAATCAGTAAAACGCATATTTACAGATTTTGTTTCATTTGTATCAAAAAATTTTTCAGTTCGTTCAAAGTATCCACAATCTGCATGTTTTTGTCGGGCGACTTATCGCTTTTCAGTTGCTGACGTGTCCCCTCGAGAGTCAAACCGCACTCCTTGCTGAGATAGTGGATCCGTTTGAGCAAATCGATGTCTTTCTGAGTGTAGCTCCTTGTACCTTTTTTGTTTTTTGCAGGACGCAGTTCGGTGAATTCGGTCTCCCAATAGCGTAGCAGCGATGCGTTGACACCAAGCATCTCGGCCACTTCGCTTATGTTGTAGTATAACTTGCCTTCGCTCATGATTTGGTATGGACGTTTTGATTAAATACAGGTTTATAGTTCAAGGGTCAAAAGGATAGAGTTCCTATGGAAGCTTACTTAATCGTATATCAGTTTAAATAATATCCCTGATTAGACTGGTAGTAGTCATGCTTTTCGTATTTGACATCATGCAAAGAACTTGCTTTGATGTTGATAGTAAAATTCCAGCTCTTGTAGTAACCAAAAGGAACCCAATTGAATCGCATTTCCCAACAATGCAAATCGCGATAGATATCGATACTGGTATACGACATGCCCTTATTGGTAAAGTCGTAGCCTGTGGAAAAATTGAATTTCCAGTTCTCTGTCAGCGAGAAATTACCAGATACCGACACCGAGTGAGTGATGCTCCGATTGATATTGAATCGGGCAGCATCGTAAGCACTGACGTAGCTGAGAGTATAGTTGAACGACACGTTCCACGGCACAGAGAAGTCGGCATAGGTCCCCATCATCAATGCCGGGCTATAATCGTATGGTGACTGCATTATTGGTGTTACCATTGTGCCCTGCCCTTTCGGTGCGTCCTTTTTGAAAGTGTTGTCATTGAGGCTCCACGACAGCTGTGCACTCCAGGTCGACTGGTTGAGTTGGAAGAGTTTATGACGGGTGTTCCAGAGAAACTGATTGTGCTTGTTGCCTAACGAGTCAATCTCATATGGAGAAAAAGAACCCGAATAGTTGAGAACAAGGGTTTTGAACAACGTGGTACGTCCTGAAACATTCAGGTTGGACCAATTCAGCGAATCGCGTGCTATATCGTAGTTCATCGCTATGGTGAAGTTTTCAACAAGCATTACCTTTTTCAACTCGTCGGCAGTGTCGCGGATTGGCTTGATTTTGGCCTCAAGGTTGTTGCTGACAGAAAAGCCCACCTGGCCCGACTTGCCGTCGGCAGGTCCACCATACAGACTCTGTTCAAAAATCGAATATCTATGCACATATCCTGTCGTATCGGTGTACGAGCGCCAATAGCCGAAGCGGTCGCTTCCGAAATCAGGACGAAAATTGAACGACAGACTCGGATTTACCACATGACGCAAGGCTTTGAGTGGGCCATACTTGAAATTGAACATACCATAGATGCGTGTGGAGAGCGACGAATTGAACGAGACATCGCGATTGGCACGGAATCCTCTTATGGTATCGATCACCAAGCGGCCTGTCGAATCGATATCCTTGTTGATTGTCGACCAGTGCCAGCGCTCGTTGTACGACAAAGAGTTGGTCCAATTGAAATACCTCAAAATCTTCAGTGTGCTTTGAATCGGCAACCTATGGCTTATGCCATACTGCATCTGATTGAAGATAGTCTTTTTCAATATATTGGTATCCTGAGCGTTGACATTGTTTGCACCTTCGAAGACGTATGACATGGAAATGTTTTCATACCAGCGATACGCTCCCGAAGGAACTTTGCGGCGAAACGGATAGAAGGTATTGCTGCTCAGCGATATGGACGGCAGTTGTATATTCATGAGCCCTGTTTGGATATTGTAAGACTCGCGAGCCGAAAGGGCCAGGTTGAACCACGACCCGATTGAAGAAGTGTAGCTGACACTTGACGTTGTAGTGCTGTTGAAATAGTCGGTCGAATTGGTCGTATTGCGGTTGTAGTTGCGGCTCACAAGGTTGACATTTGCCGAGAAACGGCTGTTCGGATTAGCCTTGGCGTCTTGGTCATGACGCCAAGCCACCTTGAAATCGCCGTATTTGTTAAACGTGTTAGTATCGCCACGAATACCTGTTTTGGTAATGCCGTAGCGAATGTCAAAATTACCTTTATACTTGTAGCGTCTATAATAGTTAGACCTGGCTTCAGCGGCCCAGCTGAGGTTTGTATATATCTCGCCGATCAATGCAAGATCGACAAAGTCATTGATAGCAAAGTAATAGCCTCCGTCTTTGAGATAGTATCCGCGTCCCGTCATCCATCCGTAAGAAGGTAGAAGTATACCCGAAGCCCTGTCGTGGGCAAGAGGGAAGAATGCAAAAGGCAATGCCAACGGAGTCGGAACATCTTCGATAGAGACATAGGCAGGGCCTGTAAAGATTTTTTCGTTGGCAATCAGCTTGGATTCGGAGAAATTAATGGCAAAATGCGGATGAGCATAGTTACATGTTGTATATTGTCCGCGACTCAAGTACATAACCGAATCGTTGACTTTTTTTATTTTTTCGCCATGCAGATACCCGTCGCCTTCCTGAGTAATCACACCATATATCAAGCCCTTCTCGCTCTTATAGTTATACATTATCGTATCGGCATTATACTCATCGCCACCTTGCTTAAACAGAGGACGTCCGTTATATTTTCCGCTACTGTCTGCCACGCCGCGAGCGTGTAGCTGTTGTTTACCGAAATCGACTTCCACTGCATCGGCCTGCAGATTCATGTTCTGGAACTCAATCTCGCCACCGGTGTAGAGAAAAGCCCTTTTGCTGTCGAGTTCAATAGCCACCGAATCAACTGCCCTATACTTTACAATCTCCTTTACCGCATCATGAGAAATGCTTAAGACAGAACTCATCTCGGGTGCCGACGTGTCTGCTTTCGAGAGAGATGTATCGCGTGCTACACTCTCCATGGAATCAAACGTTTGACTCAGACGGCGTATAGTGTCTTGAGCATAGACCGACGCATTGCCCACAAACAAAAAAAGAGCTGAGAGCAACAGAAGTTTAAAATAATATGGTTTTCTGATACTCAATATTTAAAAAATTAGTATCTTTGCATTTTCAAAGTGCAAAGATAATATAAAATAAGCAGATTATTAAAACAAAAAATACATTCTTGTAAATGAAACGGTTACTGATACTTTTCGTTGCATTGCTGATTGTTTCCGGACCAGCATTTTCGCAAAAAAGAGAGCCTGGAAAAGTCAAAACCCTCGTTATAGACCCTGGACATGGCGGAGACAAACCAGGAGCCCTTGGCAAACACTGTCAAGAGAAAGAGCTCACACTCTCTATTGCAAAAAAATTCGGCAAACTTGTAGAAGACAACTACCCTGACGTCAAGGTCATTTACACGCGTACCACCGATGTGGACGTAACCTTGTCCGAACGAGCCAACATAGCCAACCGCGCAAAAGCAGACCTTTTCATCTCCATCCATATCAACTCGCATCCCACCTCGGTACCCGTAGGAATGGAGACCTATGTCATGGGGCTTTCGCGCAGCCGTGCCAATATGGAAGTGGCGAAGAAAGAGAATGCCGACATATTGCTTGAAGACGGGTACAAAAACAACAGCGAATACCAAGGTTTCGACCCCAATTCGCCCGAGAGCTACGTAATGTTCGCCATGTACCAGAACGCTTATATTGACAAAAGCCTGAATTTTGCCCAATACACGCAAGACCAGTACAAAAGCTCCATCAAGACCACTAATCGCGGAGTAAAACAGGCTGAATTCTTTGTCCTTTACAAAACAGCCATGCCTGCCGTCCTTACCGAAGTGGGGTTCATCAGCAATCCGGCCGAAGAGGCCTACATGATGTCCGACGAAGGTCAAGCGACGATAGCGGTGTGCCTTCTCAATGCATTTGCCAACTACAAAGCTCATGAAGAGGCTGTGGCAAAGCCACAGAAGATGGAAATAGACCTGCCCGGCTACGGAAAGAACAAGACCCGCAAGCCGACACCGCAGGGCACTGCCGAAGCCGACAGCACACTGCAAGCACAAATCAAACAAGACGATGCCCTTGCTGCAACCATTCTCCAGTCGCAAGGAGAAGAGCCCCCAAAGGCGACAATCGATCCTTATCCCGAAAAGAATGTACCACCGTCAATAGAGCCCTACCGACAGGTAGAGGAAGAAATCCATACCGTGGTAAGCAAAGACGAAATAGAAGTTAAAGGAGTCACCTACCGCGTACAGTTCCTCACAAGCGAAAAAGAACTCAAAAGCGGAGCCAAAGAATTCAAAGGTGTAACAGACTACCAAGTATACAAACAAGACGGGCTGTTCCGATACACCATGGGAAACGAAAACACGATTGCACGTGCCAAGAACCTACAGAATGAGATGCGCAAGAAAGGATTCAAAGACGCCTTTGTAATAGCTTTCTACAACGGGAAACGTATCAGCCTGCAAGAGGCACGCGAACTTCAGGAACAATAACAAATACAACATACCAGAAAAACACATATTTATATAACGTGCTTGAAGTAACAAACATAACCAAGTTGTACGGACAACAACGGGCACTCGACAAAGTCTCGTTCACTGTCACGCCCGGAGAGATTGTAGGGCTGCTCGGCCCCAACGGAGCCGGAAAATCCACACTGATGAAAATAATAACATGCTTCATTCCTCCAACCGAAGGCGAAGTGAAAGTATGTGGTCACAGCATATTCGACGAACCCAAAGAAGTATGCAGATGTATAGGCTATCTCCCAGAGCTCAATCCACTATACACAGATATGTATATCCCCGAGTTCTTGCGCTTCGTCGCCGACATCTACAAGCTCAAAAACAGCCGGCAGCGAGTCGACGAAATGATTGAACTCACCGGTCTGACACCAGAAATAGGCAAGAAAATCGGAGCTCTCTCGAAAGGGTACCGCCAGCGTGTGGGACTTGCACAGGCCATGATCCACGACCCACAGGTGCTGATTCTGGACGAGCCCACCACAGGACTTGACCCCAACCAACTCGAAGAGATTCGCAAAGTGATATGTAATGCCGGCAAGAGCAAAATAGTGCTCCTGTCGACACATATAATGCAAGAAGTCGAGGCAATGTGTTCACGCGCCATCATCATCAACCACGGACAAACCGTTGCCGACGGAAGCCTCGACGAGTTGAAACACAGCGGACACGACAATCTGGAACAGATATTCCATAGACTAACAAAAGACTGAACCGCTCTACAAAAAACAGAAAAACACACTCATTTTCGAAAATATACATTTTTATCATGACACGCCAACAACTTATCGACTCCATACGAAGCAAGAAATCGTTCCTCTGTGTAGGACTCGACACCGACATAAAGAAAATACCGCAACATCTGCAAAACGAAGAAGATGCAATCTTCAAATTCAACAAAGCCATCATCGATGCAACCCTGCCCTACACCGTGGCCTACAAACCAAACCTTGCGTTCTACGAGGCTGCCGGAATCAAAGGACTCGAGCAATTGAAAAAAACTATGGATTACCTCAACAGCCTAAGCGACAAGGTATTCACCATAGCTGATGCAAAACGCGGCGATATAGGCAACACTTCGCAGCAATATGCCAAAGCCTTCCTCGACCCACAGGGCGACTTCAACTTCGACTCGATGACCATAGCTCCATATATGGGTGAAGACTCTGTGACGCCGTTCACCGTCTACGACGGCAAATGGGTTATACTGTTGGCACTTACGTCCAATAAAGGTGCCTTCGACTTCCAGTTCTTAAAGACCGAATACGACGATTGTAATCTCTTTGAGAAAGTGCTACAAAAATCACAGCAGTGGGGTACGCCTGACAATATGATGTACGTTGTCGGTGCCACTAAAGCGAATATGCTAACCACCGTAAGAAACATAGTCCCAGACAGTTTCCTTCTTGTTCCTGGCGTTGGCGCACAGGGTGGAAGCCTGGCGGAAGTGTGCAAATATGGACTAAACAAAGACTGTGGACTTCTCGTAAACTCATCAAGAGGAATCATCTACGCCTCTGGCGGTGAGGATTTTGCCGAACGCGCAGCCGACGAAGCACACAAACTTCAGATGCAAATGGAAAGCGAACTGACAAGAATTTTCTGAACGCCACCCTACACTACACAACCCAAATATGGAAAACCAATTTCAGGAGACACGATTGCGCAATCTGCACATCATATTAGTCCTTAGCATCATAGGATCCGGCTTCTCATTTATAAACACCTTTATTACGGGTCTTATGCTTCCGACAATGAAACAGCTATATTATTCTGGTGCCCTGCCCATCCCCACCGAGATGACATTCTATACCGAGCAGGTACTCGAGACACCACGTTCCTTTTTCTTCTGCAACAGTCTGCTATACGCCATGTCGCTGTTAGGAGTGGTGCTGATGTGGCATCTGCGCAAAGGAGGATTCCACCTCTACACCCTTGCACAGCTTATGGTTCTACTTATAGCCGTACTCTTCCTTGGACGCGAGGCACTGTCGCTCGGCAATGTGATGTTCACCATTCTATTTGTTGTATATTACTACACGTCACTTCGTAATTTAGGAGTGTTCAGCAGAACGGCCAAGCCAAATGACACAACCGAAAGCGGCAGCACAAACGATCCTGAGGAAAAATAATTTTAAATATTCTATTGTTTTACAATATAATACCACCCTATCAAGGGTTTTTCCGACTAAACTACGGGAAAAGAAGTAACCCTAAGGGGTTTTACTTTTGAATGTGTGTATACTTTTGCAATGTGAAAACAAAGCGAAAACAAATCAGCAAAAGAAAGGACACACAATGAAAAACAATAGATTAATCGCAATTCTTGCAATAAGCGCATTCCTTTGCGCCACACCTGCGATGGCACAAGGCCGCGGAGGTGGCGGCAGCGGATCCCGAGGAGGCGGAAGCCATTCCTCATCATCGTCGAGTTCACGCTCTGGTGGCGGATATAGCTCGTCGAGTAGCCGTGGTTCGTATTCAAGCTCGTCAAGCCGGAGCAGCAGCTCGTACTCCAGCCCGTCAAGCAG
>CAMOFI010000024.1 GCA_946613135.1 uncultured Bacteroidales bacterium | reverse complement strand
TGGTGCGGTAGAGCGTCAGGAAGTCGTAGCCCTGCAGCAGCTGGTAGCTGAACTCGGTGAAGGAGATGCCTGTCTCCATACGTTTCTTGACCGAGTCCTTGGTCATCATATAGTTGACGGTGATGTGCTTGCCCACATCGCGGATGAAATCGAGGAACAGATAGTCCTTCATCCAGTCGTAGTTGTTGAGGATTTCGGCTCCGTTGACGGGGTTGTCGAAGTCGAGGAAGCGCTCAAGCTGCTTCTTGATGCAGCTGACGTTGTGCTGTATTTCTTCGGGGGTGAGCAGTTTTCGTTCGGCGGCCTTGAACGAGGGGTCGCCTATCATACCCGTTGCACCACCGACCACGGCCAATGGCTTATGCCCTGCCATCTGAAGGTGTTTCAACAGCATGATGCTTACGAGGTGTCCGATGTGGAGGCTGTCGGCCGTGGGGTCGATGCCCACATAGGCTGTCGTCATCTCTTTGCTCAGTTGCTCTTCAGTTCCTGGCATGATGTCGTGTATCATGCCTCTCCATTTTAATTCTTCAACAAGGTTGCTCATTTTTTATATTACTATAATTAATGAATACATTATTTTTATTTCTCAAAAAAAAAGAGGTACTGCTTTTTAGCCAGTACCTCTTCCTCTATTTAATTATTATTATCGAACGATCAGTTTAGAAGTAGCTGACTCACTGCCGATATTTATATTCACCAGATACATACCGTGGTTGAATTTATGGCAGTCAAGAGTATATTGATGCATACCCTGGTTGAGGTGGCCAAGGCTCTCGCTGTGTACGAGCTTGCCGCTTATGTCATAAATCTTGATAACTGCATTACCGGAGTTAATGACACCGAGCTCGACATTTGCAACGTCAACAGCAGGGTTAGGATATACCTTCACATAGTTTTCGCCTTTGTCAACATTGGTGATACCAACCCATTCGGTAGAATCGGTGACTTCGTTGACATGGTCGGTAACGTAGGTAGTATCCATGAACACACCGCGTCCGTAGGTTCCAAAGTAGATTGCCATAGGATATTTTGTCTTGGCGAACAGATATTTGACATTATTGACACCGTCGCGGACTGTGTAGCTGACACTCGGCAATGAACGGGTCTGCTGTACTATCGACGTAACAGGAACACCATTGAAAGCGCCATAGTTTTGCCATGTGTTGCTGGATGTGCTATTGGAAACAAATACTCCCTTTTCAGTACCTGCATAGACGGCACCGGTCTTATACTCGATAAGTGCAGAGTAGACGGGATCGGTCGAAGCCATTCCATTCTCGGCATTGGTAACACTCAGATTGCTGACGTTACGGGTATTGGTATCAGTTGCGTTGCTGATGAGAACCATGTTAGGAGCACCATTGTCATAGCCACCGAAGGTAAGGATGAGGTTGTCCTGACCGTCGCGCTTGTCAACAAACATTGAAGTGACTGGGCGTTTGAACATATTACCGTCAGCAGCATAGATGGTGTCGAAATGTGTTATACGGAGAAGCGTCATGAAACCAAGCTGATCCTTGAACAGAGCATAGTCGTTGATGTCGGCATTGACATAGTCATATACACGGATAACGTAGCTCTCGGCGCTGGTATCGTTGGTTACTACTGCGAACACACTCTTTCCGTCGCGGCTGAAAGCGACATGGTCTATGCTATATCCTTCAGGAGCGTCATAAAGCGACGGCCACCACATCATCTTCTGAATGTTGATCTGAGCCAGGTCGTCGTCTCTGTCCCACACCTTGCTGAAGTCGACAGGCGAAGCAGTGAAATAGACAGAACCGGAGCCTTTGGTGGAGTTGCGGCCTGTTACAACCATACGGCTTACGACAGGGTTATGAGTGGTGATGTCCAGATGGTACTCATATCTGAAGGTATCGCGGATAGAGATGATGTTATTGTTGGCATCGCGAATAGTATCCTTATAATTAATAGTACTTCTTAATGGATATGTCGAGGTGAACTTGTGCATGAAAGGATAGTTGAAGCAAGGCTTGGAAGCCACAATGATGCTGTCGCCATTCTCGAATACCGTTGCACCGCTCAACTGCGTCTCTACACCTTTATGGAAATAAGTGAGGTTTGTATCGATGGAGAAAGTAATATTTTCATCCCAGATGGTATTGTTTGTGGTCTCCCACAGGTCCATACGAGGAATGGGGTTGGAGTTCTGAACCGATTTGGATACAAAAGCGGATCCGACGCTCCAGGTCTGGGTATTGGTATAGTCGCTATAGTCGGCAGAAGCACGTCCAAAACTTGCAACAGGCACAGGTTCGCTACGTGCATTGGTGGTGTAGAACATACCCGGCTCGGACGATACAAAGAGTGCACGACGGCTGTAAGGTTTGAGTTGCTGGAACATCGAAGAAGCGACGCCACCACCATTGCCAAACCAAATAACGTTGGCAGTGTGGTTCATTATCGAATTGCTGTCTGTATCGTACCATGACGTTTCCCCAACAGCGTTGCCGTTATGGGAATTGCGCGACTGGATGAAGGGGCAGCTGTTGTCAACAGCTCCTCCGATAATGGAACCGTCAGGAGATACTGCTATGCTGTTGTACTGGACAGTATTCAGGCCTTTGTTTATTGACCTGAACGACCAAGACTCGTGGTTGCCCTGGCTATGGCACACGCCACGGTATACACCGCCGTCGGTAGCAAAATAGGTGACCCATGTTGTGTCGCCATTCTTAATAGTCCAGGTAGGAACGATCTGATGGATGCCAGAGTGTACGAAATTGGTGTCAGAGAACACCTGTCCCATATAGTTGCCTCCGTTCAGTTCACTTTCTGAATACGACTGTTTACCCCACTGGTAGTACGAATTCTCCACAAAACCATTACCGACCCACATTGTGGCACCGGCGACATATATTTCTTTATAATGACGGGGGTTCATACTTATAGCGACATTCAACGTGCCGGGGTTGTCACTGTTGAAAGGCATAACAGTGGCAGTAGACAGGAGTGTCCAGTTCTGCTGGTCGTTGGTCAGGTATACACCATCAAGCAGACCGTTGGCCTTGACGACGACAGCGTAGAGATAAGTCTTGTGTTCGTATGTGCCATCCTCGTTTCTGGCATGTGCCGTATTGGCAGCCAGTTCGATTCTGCCTGAAGTGGCAAATGCGCTGTTGGAGCTGGTGACGTCGACAGGCATGCTTTCGCCAGTCACATTACCCACACGGTAGAGCTTGCCAGGAGTAGTGGCATAGGCAATATTATCAGCCGAGATGATAACCACATCCTGGAATCTTCCCGATGCGATTTTCGACGGTTGCGACGACCACGAAGGGTTCGAAGCTTCTAATTTCCATCTGAAAAGTCCTGCATCAGTAGCTGCATAGACGAAGTAGTAGTTCACACCATTGACAGCACGCTCAAGAACAGCCAAGCGATTGATGAATGTCCAGTCAGGATTTACGACAGGGTTGGTAGCCGAAAGAAGCTGGAAGCTGTTGTCAGAGGGATTGTAGCGATAGAGACCGCGACCCTTGGGCGACATGCGGTCATTGTTGATGCCATGTTTTTCCACAAAGCCCTCACCTGTTCCGATAAGGAGCGAATTGTCAGGAAGCTGAATCATGGTTGTGATAGGAAGCGTAATCTCCTTATTGTTGCTGTAGTAAGGGATGTACTGCCAGCTCGCATCGCCAACTTTTTTGAACAGACCACCGGCAACGCCTCCAGCATAGATTGTGGAATGGTTGGGGTCGGCCTCATCTACCACGATAGAGCGAATACGACCCGCAATATTATCAGGTCCGATTTCGATGAGGTTGTTCTGATAGTTGGCCTTTGGTTGGGCGGAAGCAAAGTGAGCTCCGCCAACAAAAGCAGCGACAATTAAGCCGATTAGTAACTTTTTACTTTTCATAAGATATTAATAATTAATTAGATTTTTGATTTCGCAAACAAATTATAACGTGCAAAGATAGTGTTTTTTTTTTGAATAGACGCTTTTTCGTATTAAAAAAACTAAAAAAACAATGTTTTTACAATTTTTTCAAACCTATGCCGTTCTGTCTACGTTTCTGTAACAACAGTTACAAAACCTGAAAACAGACAAAAAAATCAAAATGCAATATCATGAATGAGACCGTAAACATTCAAGAACTTAACGAACGCATCGAGAGAGAAAGCGCCTTTGTCGATGCTCTTGTCATGGAGATGCGCAAAAACATCATAGGGCAGAAACACATGGTGGAAAGCCTCATGATCGGACTTTTATCAAACGGGCATGTACTCCTTGAAGGCGTCCCTGGACTTGCAAAAACACTAACTATCACAACATTGGCCAATGCCATAGACGCCAAATTCAGCCGCATTCAGTTTACTCCTGACCTGCTGCCTGCCGACCTTATCGGCACAATGATATACAGCCAGAAGAGCGAATCCTTCCAGGTCAAGAAAGGCCCAATTTTTTCAAACTTCATTCTGGCCGACGAAATCAACCGTGCTCCCGCCAAGGTGCAGAGCGCCCTGCTTGAGGCCATGCAGGAACGGCAGGTAACAATCGGAGAGAACACCTTCAAACTCGAGGAACCATTCCTCGTAATGGCAACCCAGAATCCCATCGAACAAGAAGGTACCTACCCCCTGCCTGAAGCCCAGGTGGACCGTTTCATGCTCAAGGTGGTCATCTCCTACCCCGAGAAGAGCGAAGAACGTCAAATACTGCACCAGAGTCTTGGCGAAGGGTTCAACAGGCAGACATCGATGATGAAACCGGCCGACATCCTGAAAGCCCGCAATCTGGTCAGAGAGGTCTACATGGATGAAAAAATCGAAAACTATATTACCGACATAGTATTTGCAACACGCTATCCAGAGCAATACCACCTTGAAAAACTGAAAGGTATGATTAGTTACGGAGCATCGCCGCGCGGATCGATAAGTCTGGCACAGGCATCAAAGAGCTATGCCTTCATGAAACGTCGCGGATATGTCATCCCTGAAGATGTACGCGCCATAGCTCTCGACGTGCTGCGTCACCGTATCGGACTGACCTACGAAGCTGAAGCCGAAAACGTCAAAAGCGAAGAGATCGTCAACGAGATACTCAACCGCGTCGACGTACCCTAATGCGACATGAAGCCCGAAGTAGGGCAACACGGAAAATAATCTGTAACCGATATTTATTCAACAGCGAAAGCAAATGCAAGAGAGTGATATAATTAAAAAAGTCCGCCGCATCGAAATCAGAGCTCGCGGGCTGTCTCAGCAAATGTTCTCTGGCGAATACCACAGCGCTTTCAAAGGACGTGGCATGGCTTTCAGCGAAGTACGCGAATACCAATATGGCGACGATGTTCGAAATATAGACTGGAACGTCACCGCACGCCTTAACCACCCCTACGTAAAAGTATTTGAGGAAGAACGTGAACTGACCGTCATGCTGCTTATCGACGTCAGCGGCTCGCATCTGTTCGGCACCACCGATGAATACAAGTCGGAAATCATTGCCGAAATCGCGGCCACTCTGGCCTTCTCTGCCATCCACAACAACGACAAAGTCGGCGTGGTAATGTTCAGCGACCACATCGAAAAATTCATTCCTCCAAAGAAAGGCAGCAGCCATATCCTCAGAATAATACGCGAGCTGATCGACTTCAGGCCCGTAGGGACTGGGACCGATATTGCCGAGGCCCTGAGATACTTCACCAACGTGACAAAAAAACGTTCGACGGCATTCCTTATCAGCGACATGTGCGACAGCAACTACGAGAACGCACTAAAAATAGCCGCCGGCAAACACGACCTGGTCATTCTGCACATCGACGACCCTCGCGAGAAAACACTGCCTCGTATGGGAATACAGTCGTTCGAGGACATGGAGAATGGCACAATACGATGGGTCGACACTTCTTCGCCAGAAGTGCGCTCCGCTTACGAAAACTACTATCAACGTTACTCTGACGAATATGAGCGGCTGATGCAAAAATATGGCATCGACCACACGACAATCACAACAGGACAGGATTTTGTACGTCCTCTGATCGGACTGTTCAAACGAAGATCTTAGACATTGCTAATCATGACTGACTTAAAAAAAATATTACTGACATTCTGCTGCCTCAGCATCTGCATAGGGGCATATGCCCAAAACAAAGCCGACAATCGACTCGTAGACAGCCGTGTGACACTCGACGACAACACATCTAAAGATCCGGCAGACAACACCCGCAAAAACGACAGAACGTTGCCAAGTCACACGCCGGCGGGACCCAAAGCCCTGAGTCCGACCGACACGATGCCACAACTCCCCTCGTCATTCGACGGCGTGACAGTGAAAACATGGCTCGACAATGACTCTATAACCATTGGTGACCAAACGACTTTGCACCTCCTGATCGAGGGATGCACATCGAAGGACATCAAGCTGCAAAAAAGCGAGGAAATAAAAATTGACGGCATTGAAGCCCTCGAGGTGGCAACAGACACCATTCGCGGAAACGACGGGAACGTAAGCGCTCTCGAACAGCGTATTACCGTAACATCTTTTGATGCCGGCACACACCCTGTCAGAGGACTCGCAATAGGCATTGTGACAAACGGCAAAACAACACTCATTGCTCCCGACGACAGCACATCGCTCACGGTGGCATACGTTGCCGAGGCCGACACAACAAAATGCGAAGCAAAACAAGACGCAGCACCGCTTAAAGAGCCTTACACCTTTTGGGAAACAACACGTTGGATTGTCCTGGCATTGCTGGTTGCAGCCATTGCTATGGCCATAGCCTGGATAATCAAACGACGCAAGGAACACAAACCCATCGTTGTTCTGCCGAAGGCGAAACCAGTTCCTGCCGACAAACGGGCACTGGCCGAACTTGAAGCATTGCGACGCAAGGAATTGTGGCAGAAAGGACGCATCAAAAAGTACTATACCGACATTACCGACATTGTCAGACGATTCCTGCGCAACATGTATGGCATTTCGGCCAGCGAGATGACTACACGGCAAACCCTTCGTGCCTTCCACGGCGCAAGCGACTGGAGCGAAGAAAACGAGAGCCTGCTGCGACAGTTGCTGCAGAAAGCCGATTTGGTGAAATTCGCCAAATCCCAACCCGAAAGCCACGAACACGACGCCGCAATGCAGATCGCCGTCGACTTTATACACAAAGTAGCTGAAACCCACAGAATCAACAACCCAGAAGCAGAGGAGAGGAAATAATGTTCAGAGACATAACTTTTGTGCACCCCTGGTTATTGGCGCTACTTGCACTGATACCTTTGATGGCCGTCTGGTATATAGCCAAGCACCATCGAATAAAAGCACCTATACATATACCTTCGACCGACATGTTCGGCCAACATGTAAAGACGCTAAGGCTCAGGCTGTACCATATGCGTTTCGTATTGAGATGCATTGCATTGTCAGCTCTCATCGTCGCACTTGCCCGGCCCCAAAGCAAGACGAGCCGAGAGGAGATAGAAGTAGAAGGCATCGACATAGTACTTGCCATCGACGTTTCGGGCAGTATGAAAGGCGAAGATTTTAAACCCAACCGACTTGAAGCCGCCAAAGATGTCGCACTGCGGTTTATCGAAGGGCGCAAGAACGACCGCATTGCCCTTGTCGAATTTGCAGGCGAAGCCTTCACACAGACCCCGCTGACGATAGACCATATAGTACTCAACCGGCAGCTGGCTGCAATGCGCACAGGCCTGCTCGAAGACGGCACTGCCATAGGCGACGGACTGGCCACGGCCATCAATCGCATAAAAGACAGCAAAGCCATCAGCAAAGTGATAATCCTTCTTACAGACGGCATCAACAACAGAGGTTCGATCGACCCGGAAACAGCGGCCGAACTGGCTGCAGAATACGGAATACGCGTCTATACCATAGGTGTCGGCAGTCGAGGCGATGTGCTCTATCACGACGACAATGGCATCCCCTTCTACAACAGAGCCGACCTCGACGAAGAGCTGCTTAGACGTATGGCCGAAGTGACCGATGGTGGACAATACTACCGTGCAACCGACAAAAACACACTCAACAACATCTTCGAGCAAATCGACCAGGCCGAAAAAACACGGATCGACGTGACGCAATTCCGACAGACAAAGGAAGAATTCAAAATCTTCCTCATAATTGCCCTATTGGCATTGGGATGCGAAATGATACTGAGAATCAGAGACTAAATAACAGAATTAAAACCAAATACAAACAATGTTATTTGAACACATAAAAGTACTATGGCTGTTGGGCGTCATCCCGCTCATCGTGGCAGTATATGTACTGAAACAAAAACACAGAAAACAGGTTTTGCACGAATTCGCCAGCGGCAAGATGATACACAGACTGCAACCTGAGGCCTCGAACAGGAGACCGGCAATAAAACTATTGTTGCTCTGTCTTGGACTCAGCTTCCTTATTATAGCAATGGCAAATCCGAGAATCGGAAGCAGCATAGCAGAAGGTGAACAACGAGGCATTGACATGGCAGTATGTATAGACGTATCAAACAGCATGCTGGCACAAGACATGAAACCCAGCCGAATGGAACGAAGCAAACAAGTAGTGCAAAGCATGATCAGTCAACTGAGAGGCGACAGAATCTCGCTAGTCGTTTTTGCAGGCAGAGCATATATAGAGATGCCGCTGACCAACGACTACGGTGCCACAAAAATGTTTCTTGACCAGATCGGAACCGACCTCATCAACCAACAAGGCACTGCCATTGGTGATGCCATCGACAAAGGTATGGCCACGCTGGGTTACGGCGAGAACGGCGACGACAACGAACCACTATGGGAACCCAACAACAGCCGAGCCATCATCGTAATCAGCGACGGAGAGAACCACGAAGACGACGCCATCGGCGAAGCCAAAGATGCTGCAGAACAAGGCATAATGGTATGCACCATAGGTATCGGATCGACAACAGGAAGCCAAATACCCATCAACGACCGCAACGGCAAACTGATAGACTGGCGTCGTGATGCCGACGGCAACATAGTGACAACACACCTGAATGAAGAAATGCTGCGCGACATAGCAAAAGCAGGCAACGGCATATACGTTCATGCCGGCAACGGCAACGCTGCCGTTGAAGAAATAATAAAAGAAATATCCAAACTCGACAGCCAGAAATTCGGCTCTGCACAGTTCACTACCTACAAATCGCAATACCAATATCCTCTTTCTGCCGGACTACTATGTCTGTTGGTTGAAGTATTCGTCTTCGAGCGCCGCAATCCTAAATTCAGCTTCAACAGGATAATCAAAAGAAAACAACTTTAGAACAACCATGTACAAACATCTTATAAAAATACTTTTTATTGCCCTACTGCCCGCATTTAACGCCTCAGCACAGCAACCTGCACCCACAGGAGCAGACAGAAGCGGAGAGAACGGCACATACAGCTACGAACGAGAAAAAACATCAGTGCCCTACACCGTGAAACGCAGCGTAGCCAAACAACGTCGTATCGCCACACGTCAGGGATACAGGTCATTCAAAAAAGGCGACCTAAGCACTTCCGTGAAAAAATACAGGAATGCACTGCAAACCGACAGCAACTACAGCAAAGCACAATACAACATCGCCATAGCCCACAGCAAAATGGGACAGAACGACACCGCATTGGCATACTATCGCCGCACCTGCCAAAACAACAGCACATCACCGCAAACAAGGGCAAAAGCGCACTACAATGCAGGAAACATTCACCTGCGGAAAGCACTGTCGGCAAGAGACACCGGCGGATACGACGGCCAGAGTCTCAAAGCAGCCATAGAAGAATACAAGGCTTCACTGCGACTGGACTGCAAAAACCACGATGCACAACATAACCTGTCAATAGCCAAGCAACTACTGCGACCCGAAACAGGATCAGGTGGCGGTGGTGGAGGCCAGAAAGACCAGCAGAACCAGCAACAAGACCAGCAGAACCAACAACAAGACCAGCAGAACCAACAGCAAAACAAGCAACAAGGGTCACAGGACCAACAGCAACAACAACAGCAGAACCAACAGCAACAACAGCAGAACCAACAGCAAGGATCACAGGACAAACGGCAACAAGAACAAAGGCGCCGCGAAGCCGAGAGAATGCTCAACGCAATGAAAAACAACGAACAGCAGACCATGAAAGCAATAAGGATGAGAGAAGCGGAAAAGGAGCGGAGAACCGGGACTCCCGCAAAAATTGAAAAAGACTGGTAATAAAGAGCATCTGTGAACCAAAAGAACAATAGAATGACTATGACAAGAATAAAAAACATATTAGTTCTCTTGACAGCCCTAATGGTCAATTCGTTATGGGCACAGACTCCCGTAATGGAAATACGCAGCCGAACCACTGTTGGAGAAGGACAGACATTTCAGATAACCTACGAAGTCAACGGCAAAGCCTCCAACTTCAAAATGCCTTCGCTGAAGAACCTCACTCATGTAGGCGGCCCCAGTACAGGGTACAGCAGCTACCAATCTTTTGTCAACGGAAAGGTTTCTCGTTCAGAGAGCTACACCTTCACCATACTGGTTCAAGCCGGCAGCGAGGGAACTGCCAACGTTGGAGTTGCCAGCTGTACCGTGGATGGCAAGAATGTCAGCAGCAAACCATTCACAATCAAAGTCGAGAAAGCGGCTCAAAACAATAACAACCAACAAAGCCAAAACGGATGGCCCTGGGGAGGCTCTTCGCGCCAACCTCAGCAACAGCAGCAAACTCAGCAGTCAGCACCAACCATCGACAAAAACACATTGTTTGCCCGAGCCTCCATCAACAAGAACAGCATGTACCAAGGCGAGGAGGCAATTATAGTGTACAAAATTTATACCCAGATTCCTCTTACACAATTCCAAATCGACAAACTGCCACGGAACAAGGGATTCTGGAGCGAAGACCTGAGCGAAAACATGACTCAGGTGAAACAATACACCGAGACATACAACGGACGTCAATATCATGTGGCGGAAATACGTCGCGGTGCACTGTATGCCCAAGAGACCGGCAAACTGGAAATAGCACCACTCAAGACCGACGTAATCGCAATAATCCAGACACAGATACAACGACAACGTACGGGTACAATACTGGACTTCTTCATCGACGATCCTTTTTTTGCCCCAACACGCAACCAAGCAATAACAAAATCGCTCACAAGCAACGCCATCAGCGTCAATGTCAAGCCACTACCCGAAGGGCCAGAGAGTTTTGCGGGAGGTGTCGGCAATTTCAAGATTTCGGCCAAGAGCGACACCAAGGAGATTAGAGCCAACGAGGCATTCACCTACAGTGTGACCATCAGCGGCCGCGGCAACCTGAGCCTGCTCGAAGAGCCCAAATTCGACCTTCCCAAAGGGATGGAAGCTTACGAACCCCGTGTCATCGACAACATCAACAAAGGTGACAACGGATTGAGCGGCAGCCGCACCTTCGAATGGATAGTAACACCACAAACACAAGGCGAGTATGAAATGCCGGCATTCGACTACACCTACTTCGACCCTGCCAGCGGCGAATACGTGACGGTGCAATGCAACCCCATACACATAAAGGTTGGAAAACCTCTTCACAACTCTGTTTCCAAAAGCGACGTGAAAGAGCTGAACAGCGACATACATCACATCAGCAAGAGTGCCGGTCTGCATTCGCAGAACGAAACAGCCGGATTGGCATTCTGGCTGACGATAGGCATTGCCATTCTGGCATCTGCAGCAATCATCCTCTTGACTCGCCGACAGCAAGAGATAGATGGCGACGAGGCAAGCATGAAACTGCAACGGGCCACGAAACTTGCAAAAAAGCGACTTAAAAACGCAGAACGATACCTCCACGAAGGCGATGACGAACTCTTCTATGAAGAGATATACAAAGCATTGTGGGGCGGCATTTCCGACAAATTCAACATTCAGCAGTCTCTGCTCTCGTCGGATACTATTCGTCAACATCTTGCCGACAAAAACGTGGACTCTGCATTGCAGGAAAGCATTCTCAAAACTCTCTCTGACGTGGACTTTGCCCGTTTTGCCCCAGGCGACAGCAGCAGCAAAAAACAGCACATTTACGACGAAGCCATGACAACCATCATGAAAATATCAGAAATAAAAATAAAAAATGCATAAGCATTGACCCGCTCAAATAGCACAACATACTGAAGCATATAGTGATAAACCATGAAAAGAATCTTATATATCATTTCCCTGTCAATAGCGCTGACGGCATTTCTGCCCCTATGCGGGGCCACGACCGACAATGCTGAGCAACTCTTTGCCGAAGGCAACGCCTTGTACGAAGCTGGCGAATATGAAGCCGCCGCCGAGAAATACACAGAAGTGCTGAACCATGGACAATCAAGCTGGAGTCTGTATTACAACCTTGGCAATGCCTATTACCGTATGGAAGAGTACGGACAATCGATACTGAACTATGAACGAGCAAGAAAAATGGCTCCTAACTCACAGATTGTAAAAGACAATCTGGCACTGGCAAAAAGCAAATGTACAGACAACATTGAAGAGCTGCCACGTCTTTTTCTACTCGATTGGATTGACGGCATAGTCAACATTGCATCACCAAGAGGATGGAGAACAATAACTGTCATTCTGGTTTGCATGTTGTGTATAGCTGCCGTTTTCTTCTTCGTGTCGCACGACTATAAAATACGCAAAATCATGTTTATAATCGGCAGCATACTGATATTGTTGATAACTTTTTCGGCCATCGACGCAGCAATTTCGGCCAAAAGGCTGTCTACACACAATAACGCCATTATAACATCACCCATGGTCGTTGTGAAAGGATCGCCCGACGCCAAAAGCATCGATAAATTCATCCTGCACGAAGGAACGAAGGTAACGATCAACGACAGGCAGGACGACTGGTGGCAGATAGAAATCGCCGACGGCAAAAGCGGGTGGATCAACAGTGGCGCAGAAGAAATATAATATTATCGCTGATAGCCAAACTCAAGGACAGGACCCTCCACCGAACATACACACCATGAACATCAAACACATAACACTCTTTACCATCAGCATGTCAATGTTGTTTCTGAACATTGGCAATATAAACGCACAGAAACCGGACAACAACAGAGGCAAGGACGAAAAAGTTGTCGTTGTCGACGACGAGTCGTGCGGATGCGAACTTGTATTCATCGACGGGATTCAAACCATTGAACGCAACGGACTGTTCGGATTCAAGCGCGAAGACGGGACCGTCTTTGTAGAACCACAGTATATGTTTGTCGACAAATTTCACGGCGATTACTGCATAGTGTACAAAGACTACCAGAACTGTGGCATGATAGACCGCAACGGACGCATCATTGTGCCTGTCGAATTTGATGCCGTCAACTACCCCACAGACGGGATGATACGTGTATGCGAAAACGGCCTGTATGGATTCTACGACACATCAGGACACAAAGTAATCGATTTCCATTACCGCACCACTTCCGGCTTCAACGAGGGATTGGCTGCCGTCATCATCGACTTCGACAGCCTTACGTCGGCATATGGTTATATCAACAAGAAAGACAGTTTAGTCATTCCTGCAACATTCGAGTACGCAATGACTTTTGAAGAGGGTTACGCGGTTGTAAAGCAGTATGACCGTTATGGCATGATAGACCGTAAAGGCGATATCGTTTTTCCGACAAAGTATATCGAACTTTCGTCAATGCACAACGGAAGGTTCTTCGCTGTCGACGCACTGAGCGGTGAAGTCGCCATGTTCGACAATCGGTTCAGACAACTTACACCCTTCAAATACGAGAAGCTTGTCGCTTACAGCGAAGGTCTCTACATCGTAGAGCGCAATGGCCAACAGACATTTTTAGACCTTAAAGGAAAAGAACGTTTCGGATGGTACGATAACGTTGGAGGATTTTATGATGGTTTCTCGATGGTAAGCCGGGGTGGCAAGTACGGAATCATCAATTCAAAAGGCAAGACAATTCTTCCAATCGAGTATGACAACAGCGGCTATCGCGAGATGGAATACATTTTCAGCGAAGGTCTGGCCATGATTGAGAAAGACGGCAAATATGGCTTCATCAACAAACGCGGCGACATCGTCATACCACTAGTCTACAACTCTGCATTTCACTGCACCGAGGGTCTGATTCCTGTAGAGAAAGGAACCAAATGGGGATACATCGACCGTGAAGGCAACGTGGTCTGTCCGTTTGTATTTGAAACTGCATCGTTCTTCACCTGGGACCGTGCCGAGGTGGTGTATAACGGCAATGTGTCCAAAATCAACAGCGACGGAATTTGCGTAAAGGCTTGTGCCAACTACCCGTCAGATGTCAAATTCAAGTTTAAAGACAGATAAAACAATCTATACCAACAACTTCCGTCAATAAATAAAATAGCGTAGGCCAAACGAAGGTTTGTATCATACAGGCGCCCAACAATTGCACGCAAAAAAACATAATCAAACGAAGATGAACGAAATAACAAGACATACAGGAACAGTGGTATCCGTAAGTGACGGGATGGTAAAAGTAGAGATGCACGTCATGTCGGCCTGCGGCAGTTGCAAGGCGCACGACAAATGCGGATTTGGCGAGACGGCAGAAAAGATTGTCGAGATAGCCACCGACGACTGGAATTCCTATAGCGTTGGCGAAAAAGTAGTGGTGAGCGTGAATGAGGGGCTGGGGCTGTTAGCAGTGTTGCTTGCCTACGTATTGCCAGCGATAGTCATCGTTGCAAGTGTAGCACTTTTGTCCGCATATACAGAATCTGAATTACTGTCGGCACTGTTGCCTATCGCAATAGTAGCCGTCTATTATATCGTCTTGTACCTGTTCCGCTCACGGCTTCAAAACAAATTCGGCTTCGGAATCAGCAAACGAGAATAGACAAGTAGAACAAAAGAAGTCCAAGGCCATTTTACATTTTTTATTCTGCCAACAAGCCGAATATTGTGTTTTTTGTGTATATTTGCAACATGCAAATCCATATAATACATGACACAAACAATACATTTCCAATCTTTTATTAAAAAGTTTTTATTGATAATGTTCCTTGTTGGAGCAACCGCGACAACAAAGGCACAGTTGTCGGAAGCTATTGTGAACAGCGAATACCGCGACATCATCCTAAAAGAGCTTCAGAAAAGCGTGGAAAACCGCGAAAAGACTATGCAACGTCGTGCCGAAGAGTATCTGCTTGGACTTCCCAACGACAAAAAACTGTACGACGAATCTAAAGTAGGCATCAAGGCCAACCTGACAAGCGGGGTGACAAGCGACGGCCTGCCCGAACTGAACTACCGCATCAGCATCGACTATACCTGCCGCCACATAGAGAGCGTGACAGACAACTACCCTACCGGAGCATACAGATGCGAAGAATCGAATGCAAGCATGGCAATCGTCGAGCTGACAAGAATCATGGTTGACGAACTTGGCGCAGACGCCTTCAAGTCAGGCAAAAAAGTAACAATAAAAATCAAAGCTTCAACAGACATTACTGAAGTATCGCATCTGCCATACAGAGGCGAATATGGCGATTTCAAATATGTAGCAGCACGATACAACGGCGAATCGGTCAGAATTTCCGTGTCCGAGGCAGAAGGAATCAGCACCAACGCCCAACTGGCATTTGTGCGTGCACAAGGGTTGCGACACAATATGGAAAACAACATACAGCACCTGAAATCGACCGAAAACGAGTATCTGTACGAGACACAAAGCTACAACGAAGAAGGCTCACAATATCGCAACGTAGGTGTAGAAATTGTTGTCCATGGTGCCTTCGACGAACAGATTGTGGAGATGAACGAGCGTCTGATCGACGACGAGTTTATCGACTACAACATTCCCAAGACAGAACCCAATAGCAATACCAACACCTACGTCCTCATCATTGCCAACGAACGCTATCCCAAACCTCTGCCGCAGGTGCCATACGCCTACAACGACGGAGAGGTGCTGACACAATACTGCATACGTACATTGGGCATACCTCAACGGCAGGTAAAAATCGTCGAAGACGCCACAATGCAAAATATAACAAAGGACGGCGTAACATGGATGAAAGACATCGCTTCTTCGACAAAAGGCGACTGCAGATTCCTTATCTACTATGCAGGACATGGTTTTACTGACAGAGACTACAACCCATACATTGTGCCAACAGACTTGAATTTCAAAAAAATCAAGGCCATGCGCAAAACCGACAGAATTGATGTGGAAAAACGCTTGTCGAGACGCGACACCAAAAAGCTGCTCTCGCAGTGTCTCCGCATCGACACCCTATGCTCGTGGTTCAACCGCGTTCCATGTCAGTCGTTGACACTTATTGTCGATGCTTCGTTCGACAACACCGGTCGTGACGGAGAAACGATAGTAAACTTACGCCACACAAAAAAACGCGTGAAGGGCATACGACTCCGCAACGATGTTGTCTTGCTGTCGGCTGCACCTTTCAACAAGACGGCCTATGCCTTCGACGAACAGCACCATGGCTATTTGACCTACTTCCTGCTTAAAGAACTGAAAAGCACGAAAGGCGACATTGACTATGGCGACCTGTTTGAAAGCGTCATAGCCAATGTGGAAAAAGAGTCGGCGCTGCAAGGACAATTGCAGGAACCCACCACCAACGTGGGCGGAAAGCTTAAAGACAATTGGACAAAGATCAGGATGCGTTAGTTCTTCAACCACTAACGCCATCATTTACTTCAGAAAATTAGAGATTGGCTGTCTTGCACACTTGTAACAGCAAAACCGAATACATGAAAGCGAGACGCACGAGTACCAAAGATGAACAACGAAAAAATAATATCGTTAGAAGAGATAGACCAAACCCGTTTTTGGGGTGTTAACGACAATCTGCTTGATTTCGTGAGGGTCCTGTTCCCCAAGCTGAAATTGATTGTACGGGGCGAAATGCTGAAAGTAATCGGAGCAGACGACGACATTGCCTCCTTCGAGCAGAAACTTGAGGCAATGAAGACCTACTACGACAGATTTGGCCACATCAATGAGAATGCAATAGTACAGATAATGGAAAACAATGTGGGTCCCGAATCGGAAACAAACGACGAAATTCTTGTACATGGCCGGAACGGTCTGCTCGTAAAAGCCCGCACTCCAAACCAGCACCGGCTGGTGGAAGCCGTACGCGAAAATGACATGGTCTTTGCCATCGGACCTGCGGGAACAGGCAAGACCTACACTGCCGTGGCAATGGCCGTAAGAGCACTGAAAAACAAAGAAGTGAGACGCATCATCCTTACGCGTCCCGCTGTGGAGGCTGGCGAGAACCTGGGCTTCCTGCCTGGAGACTTGCGCGACAAACTCGACCCCTACCTGCAACCTCTTTATGATGCCCTGCGCGACATGATCCCGCAGCAGAAACTCCTCTCCTATTGGGAGGACAACACGATAGAAATAGCCCCGCTGGCATTCATGCGCGGAAGAACACTGGACAATGCCTTTGTAATTCTCGACGAAGCACAAAACGCCACATCGGCACAACTGAAAATGTTTCTGACACGAATGGGAAGAAACGCCAAATTTGTCGTTACCGGCGACATAACGCAAATCGACTTGCCTCGAAACCAGCAGTCGGGCCTTGTCGAGGCAACACGGCTGCTAAAGAATATCGAAGGCATTTCGGTCATCGAACTCGACAACAGCGACGTTATACGCCATCGTTTGGTCACAAAAATAATAAGAGCCTACGACAAAGCAGACAATAACAACTGATACCCTGAACCGCAGCAGCAAACCGTCAGACTTCATACCCAATTCTGAAGTTTATAATCCAAGACCATGAAAACACAACCCAATTGCAAAATAAACACAGGATTACACATAATTCGAAAACGGAAAGACGGATACCACGATATTGAGACCGTATTTATTCCTGTGCCACTTTGCGACGAACTGGAGATAGAGACTTCCGAAAAATTCTGTTTCGAACAAAGCGGCATCGACGTTTGCTGCGATATAGAGAATAATCTGGTTGTTAAAGCCTACCGACTGTTGCAGAAGGATTATGACAATACATTACCCAATGTAAAAATCCATCTGCACAAACGGATCCCTTTTGGTGCCGGACTTGGTGGAGGCAGCAGCGACGCCGCATTCGCACTGAAAATGCTGAACGAAATCTTCGACCTCGGCATCAACGCCGACAAACTGAAACAAAAAGCAGCCAAACTCGGCGCCGATTGCGCCTTTTTTATCGACAACAAGCCCAGCTATTCAACAGGAATCGGTGACATTCTCTCCCCTCTCGGCTTCAACCCTTTGGAAGGCTACTCCCTGTTTATGGTAAAACCCGACGAAGCCATCTCAACGGCTGAGGCTTATAGCAAAATAAGAGTGCGGGAAAGTCGAAAAGATATTACAACCTGCTATTTGCCCGATGCCTTAAAACAGCCCATATCCAAATGGCGAGAGCTGATAGTGAATGATTTCGAAGAGCCCATATTCGCGGCCCACCCTCTTCTGTCCTCTATAAAAGAAGAACTCTACGCCCAAGGGGCTGCCTACGCTGCAATGAGCGGGTCCGGCGCTACGGTTTATGGTGTGTTCGAGACACTGGACAATGCTTCATTAACCACATTAGAAGAAAAATACACATGCTACAAATTAGCATTTTGACTGCAAAGGTTCTTCGACTATTAAGAATATCGCACATGTTACAGAATCAACAATAATGCAGAAACAGACAATATGACAATGAAAAAACACATACTCTTTTTTAGTATTCTTACAATCTGCACATCGATAGCTGCCGCACAGCAATTTCAACTCCCGAACCCAGGATTCGAGCAATGGGACGGCGGTTATGATTCAGAGCCCACCCATTGGAACACCTTCGAAAGCAGCGACGGATCGTACTCATCGCTTGCATCGTCCAACCATCACTATCGACGCAGCGGACACCGTCCAGGAGGCAGTGGCAACTACTTCCTGACCATCTACACAAAATCTATCGTAGGTGTCAAAGCCAACGGCAATATGACCACAGGACGCATCCACGCAGGCTCCATGTCTGCCTCCAGCAGCGACAATTACAACTATACCCAGCGAAGCAACAGCGCCTTTTGCCAACCTTTCACTGCCACTCCCGACTCGATGTACGTATGGGTCAGTTTTTATGCCGGCAGCTCCAACTCGACGGCACAGGTCGAAGCAATAATACATGGCGACATCGACTTCAAGGCTCCCAACGATGTCGGGAACACATCAAAATACAAAGGTCGAGCCGTGGCACAAACCACACGCACCACTTCATCGGCCTCACAGCGGCAGTGGAAACAACTTAAAGTGCCTTTTGTCTACAACGGCTCTGCCGATGCCGCATACATCTTGGTGAACATGACCACAAACAACATCCCAGGCTCTGGCGACAAAAACGACTCACTTTCGATTGATGACATCGAGTTCATTTACAGTGCGTGGCTGACAGACATCAGAGTGGACGGCAACACGATAGAGAACTTCGAAAAAGGACGTCTCAACTATGCCATCCATGTCGATGATATCGCCGCCATCGGCACATCAAATGTAGATTTCACCACCGAAGTCCCAGATGCTACAGTCGAGACAAGCGTGTCGGAAATCGACGACACCACAAAAGTGATACGACTGGCTGTCACGGCCGAAGACGGCTCAACCCAAAGAACCTACCGTATCACCGCAACCTGTGGCACACCAGGCGATCCTTTGGACATCAGCAATGCAGAACCCGCATTTCCCGTCGTCTATCCCAATCCGGCAAACAACCAAATCACCATAGACCGGGATTGCACCATCTATCTTACCGACCTGAAAGGACATGTCGTGATGCATCGCAAATGCCTGGCCTCCGAGCCAATCGGAATCGGACACCTGCCGCGAGGCGTATACTTCGTCAACATCGAAGGAACCAAAATAGTCAAGAAACTTATTATCAAATAAATCAGAGAACATTTCAATCATTAACACATCATCACAATGGCATCTTATTCTATTGGAATTGATATTGGTGGAACCAACACCGACATGGGTCTGGTCCGCAACGACGGTACCATCGTAACCCGCAGCAACATACCAACAAACGTTTACATCGATTTCGAACCATACATTCGCGACATAGCGGCCTGCATCGACAAGATGATGAAGGACTGCAATGTCGACACCATCGAAGGCATCGGCATCGGCGCCCCAAACGGTAATTTCTACACCGGATGCGTCGACAATGCCCCCAACCTGACCATCAAAGGCGTACTAAATTTCGAGCAGGAGATGCACAAGTATATGGATGTTCCTGTTGTGCTCAGCAATGACGCCAACGCTGCCGCCTACGGCGAGATGGTCTACGGCGGTGCCAAAGACCTCGACAACTTCATCATGTTCACCCTCGGCACCGGCGTGGGCAGCGGCATCGTCATCGACGGCAAGCTGGTCCACGGCAGCACCGGAGCCGCCGGCGAGCTGGGCCACAGCATCCTGATTCCCAACGGACGCAAATGCACCTGCGGTAGACATGGATGCCTCGAGACCTACACCTCGGCACGCGGCATCGTGCAGACCTATTTCGAGCTGAAAGGCACACCCGTCACTGCCGACATCGACAGCAAAGCCATCGGCGACCTCGCCAACCAGGGCGACCCCATAGCCCTCAAAACCTGGGAGACCGTTGCCGACCAGCTAGGTCTGGCTATGGCCAACGCCGTCAACTTCTCGGCACCGCAAGCCATCTTCCTGATGGGCGGTCCCACCAAGGTCGGCGAGCCACTGCTAAAACCGCTTCAGGCTGCCTTCGACCGCTACATCCTCAACATCTTCGCCGGCACATGCCAGATTCGCATGTCGCAACTCAAAGCCAACGAAGTGGCCATCCTCGG
>CAMOFI010000023.1 GCA_946613135.1 uncultured Bacteroidales bacterium | reverse complement strand
ACACCCAAAAAGATGGGTGCCCAGACCGAAGAGGCCAACATCAACGCCGGTATCGCTGCTGCCAACCAGATCAGCGAATACTTCAAGAGCGGTTGCACCAAATTCCAGGTCAACAAATAATAGCACGTTCTTAAAAAAAAGGGGGATAAAGTTATCCCCCTTTTTTAATTGTATTATGACATTGTATGTATTCAATCCTGAGCATGACATGTGCATGTCCAACGGGGACATGAATTATGTTCCGCCGATTTCTGCACTACAATTTGCACATGACTGCTGCAATGTGATGAATATAATATATGGTGACGGCTGCCAGGCATTAGCAGCCGACGGATATGCTTCGTGGCATGCCAAAAATGAGGACACTGTGGTGGACAACGTTGTTGCATGGGGTTGGGACATGAGGACCAAGCACTGCCTGATGAAACAAGGTGTGGCTGAGAGTCTGCTACCTTCAGACGACCGCATTGCTGCCATAAGACGCTTGCAGCACCGTTCGACAATCCTGCCATTGCAACATTATGCCGCAATGGCCAATGACAAGGACGATGTAAGGCTATTTCTCAAAGATAATCATCGCATAGTGCTTAAGGCTCCATGGTCGGGGTCGGGCAGAGGAATACGATGGATCGACAGCCAGCTGAACAGCCATGACGAGTGGTGGATAGACAAGGTACTGAAACAGCAGGGATCGGTGATGATGGAACGGAGATGCAATGTGAAATGCGATTTTGCAATTGAATTTTCGACATTCGAATCGCATACCAAGGTAGAGGGACTTTCTTTTTTTGAGACACAAAGTGGTGTATACCGACACAATCTGCTATTGACAGATGACGAGATACAAAGAAGGACAGGTCTGAACAGCCCTATGATCGACCGCCTGTCCGGCTGGGTACACAACACAGTGTCAGAACACTACAGCGGATATATGGGAATAGACCTTTTCTGTACTACTGACGGAGAAATTGTTGTCAGCGAAATGAACCTTCGCCATACTATGGGGCTGGCAGCCCATCGCATGCTGGAGCGCCACCCCGAAAGAGAGGGGCACTTATGGACTCCTGCAAATGGAGGGCCAAAATCATGACTATAATAGAATCGTTGCTTTTGGCATTTGCATTATGTGTCGACTCGCTTGTCGTGTCGGCAACAAGTGCATTCAGCAGCAAGATGGACTACCGGCGAGGAGTGTTGATGGCCTTGATTTTTGCCTTTTTCCAAGGGTTGTTTCCGCTACTGGGTTCTGTGATGGGCGTGGCCTTCAAGGATGCTGTCGCCTCGATAGACCACTGGATAGCTTTCGGGCTGCTTGCCGCCGTTGGTTGCAAGATGGTCATTGACGGCATAAAAGGCGAACAAAAAGACGGCAGGCTGGATGTCAGAAGAGTGGGGGTGATGTGTATGCTTGGCATAGCCACATCTATCGATGCTTTCGTTGTCGGCATTGGACTTGGTTTAGACTGGCGGATTGCCGAAGTGCTAAAGACCGTACTTGTAATCTTTGTGGTTACGTTTCTTGTATCGATTGTTGGAGTGTTTTTAGGCAGGCGGAATATTCCGATACCCGAAAAAGTGTCGACTATTATTGCCGGTCTTGTCCTTATTGGCTTAGGAGTATATATGCTTTTCGAGTAGCGAGATACAGGTGCAGCGAGAGGCTAATCTTTGGAGTTGAACCGTTTGCGCATTTTTGTGATAAAATTAGGTTCCGGCTCCGGTGCAATTTGTTTACCGCCGATTTTGTATCGCAGGCCAAGCGCGAATGTGTGGTAATATGCCAGACCATCAAGCAAATCAAGCATAGGACGATAGTCGACAGTTATCTGAAGCGGTATCTTGAGTTTCACTTCGAGCCCCAATTGCATATTGGCGCCGAGGATGTACAGGTCGTCGACGAAATTGGAATATGCTGATGCTCCAAGACCGGCATAGTAATATAATTTCCAAAACACTTTGTGACTCCATTGGAGCATTGCCGTCGCGCCATACCAGTATTGCCGCTGCGACGTGTAGGACACAGTCTGTTGGCCGTCGGAGAGTGTTGTCAGGACAGGAACAGCAACATCTCTATTTCCCCATCCGAAGTCGATTTCGATGCGGGAGTTTTTTGCGAACTGCGGAGTCATGAGACTAATCTCGGCACGTCGGCGGTCATCGAACCCGCCACTGGTCGATATTGACGGTCGTAGTCCGAGAGCCCATTGTGCATTTGAAAGAAAGAATACAGAAAGGAAAGCGAAAAGGCTCAGTGTTCTTTTCATTTTGTGCAGGTTGAGAGAAATTAGAGGGAGAACATGATGCCTATAGGATAATGGGACGAAATATATGTCGTTCCATAATTCTTTGTGAATGTTTTGAAAATATCCACAAAAATATTTTGGGTAAAAATGTGATCAATCATTGCCTTTTCGTCTTTACCGTAAGCATTATATGTGTCGCGGAAATCGGTTTTTGTTGCAATGCGTCGGGCCGAAATAATGCTTTTGTCGTAGAATAGCAGAAGAGCCGGCTCTATATCCGAGGCATTGAAAGTACCGCAAAGGAGGACAGGTATGTCTTTATTACCAAATTCATCGACATAACTGGAGAGCAGTTTGACAGATTCTTTGTAGGCCACACGATTTTTATCGCCAAGACAGGTATTGAGGAAGTAGAATTTTTTGTTTGTCTGTTTTTCGCGGAAGAGTGCAATAGTTACTGTGCGTCGTGTTGTTTCGTCCCATCCGGCAGAAGTCTGTTGAGGGGTTTTGCTGAGCCAACGTGTGGTGTGCCACAATAGTTCGACCTCTGTAGTATCGTAATAAATGGCATTGTGTGCACCTCGGGTAATGCCGTTGTCGGCACCGACACTGATACGGCGATATTTTTTGTGGAATGAGTTGTCTATATAGGCGAGCTGGTCGAGAAGGGCATCCTGTACGCCCATGACAGTAGGTTGAGTTTTCCGCACAAATTCTATAACCGAACTGCGACGTATAACCCAAGTGTTTTTGTCGCCAGCTTCCTGCTTCTTGTTGCTCTGAATATTAAAAGATACAGCCCGTATCTGCTGAGCTCTGGCAGTCGGTATTATAGGAAGAGTAACTATATATATTAAAAATATAAAATATATTTTTTTCATGCGTATTCTCTAATCATTCACTACATTCTAAAAAAACACTTTCTTCTATAAACTCAATTAAACGTAGAAAGGAGCAAAATTGTTGCATTTGCAAGTGCAATTATGCTTATATTTATATTTTTTTAACACCTAAATGTATGATCGTTAAATTAATTAACAAAATTCAGATTATTCCAAAGTGTTCTAATGCCGACAGGATTCCTTCATGGTCTGAATCGAGAGTAATATAGTCGGCATGTTGCTTTACTGATTCAGAAGCATTGCCCATAGCTACAGCAATATTTACAAAATCAAGCATTTCAATATCATTGGCGCCGTCTCCAAAAGCCATTGTTTCGTCCTGACTGATTCCGTAATAGTCGATTATTTTGCTTATTCCCACGGCCTTGCTACTGTTGGCTGGTATTATGTCGGTAAAAGCCGTGTGCCACCGTGGCATACGGCAGCCCGGAAGTAGTTTAAGAGTATGGGTATCGTCAGAGGCCGGTTGCATAGCAATAAACTGATAGACCTCGCTGGATTCCATCATGTCGATGGAGCATAGCGGAGGCATAGTGAAACCTAATTGGTCGCGCAGTTTAACAGCTTCTGGACTAATATGATTGACAGACATACTGTCGGCAGTGAAACACATGGTGACAATATCGTTCTGTTTTACATAGTTGAGCCATGCTTTTGTGTCTTCGACAGATATAGGGTTGCGGAGTATGACTTTATCGTCGGCAATACAGTAGCCTCCGTTCACGGTGATATAGCCATCGAAACGGACGGGCATTTCGGGGATCAGCACCTTCGGTCGGCCGGAGGAGATGAATACTCTGATGCCCTTGGCGCGAAGCTTCTCGAAGGCCAACAAAGTGCCTGGCATCAGGTTGTGTGTCTTAGTGGAAAGCAGAGTCCCGTCAATATCAAAAAAAACGGCTTTAATCATTTGTTATTTTGTTGTATACAGATTGTTTAAGCATAAGAGCCTGCCCTATGCCACGCGAGGCAAGGTAGACCATAAATGCAGAGAAAAGCAAGTTGTTATGTACAAATTCGTTCTGCGGTTTGAATACCAGCATCCCGACATAGAAGACAACGAAAAAGGCTGCTGTAGCGACAAACATGGAGTTGCGCATGGTACGAGAGGCTGTGGCGCCGACAAAAATGCCATCAAAAAGGAATGCCGAGAAACCACAGACTGGAATGATAAGTACCCAGAAGAGATAAGGTCTGGTGGCATTAATAATGTCCTGCTTGTCGCTAAAAATGAACAGGAAGCTATCTCCAAACAATGCATAAAGTATTGTGAAAAGAGCTGTTAGTGCAAAACCCCAGAGTAGGAGATGCCTGACAGCTGAAATGAGCGATCCGCGGTCGCGAGCTCCGATGTAGCGGCCTACGAGCGATTCGCCGGCATAGGCAAAACCATCCATTATATAGCTGAAGAGCGTAAAGAACTGCAAAAGCAGTGCATCGACTGCGAGCACAGTATCGCTGATACGTCCAGACTCGGAAGTGATAAAGGTGAATACCGCTGCAAGGCATACCGTACGGAGAAAGATATCGCCGTTGATGCGGAAAAAATGTTTCATATCGTTCCAACGAAGAGCCTCCCGAATGAAACTGGAGTTGATATGCTTCCGGAACAGTTTGCCGTAGCGTGTGGCAACAAATACGAGTCCAACAGACATTCCGCTATACTGAGCGATGACGGTGCCGAGGGCCACGCCTTTGATGTCCCATCCCAAAGCGAGGACAAAGACAAGGCTACAGACTATATTGACAAGATTGATGAATATTGCCATCCACATAGGCAGTCGAGAGTTCTGCATGCCAATAAACCAGCCTTTGATTGCATAAAGCCCCAAAGTTGCTGGAGCTGCCCATATGCGAATAAAGAAATAGGACAGAGCCAGATTGATTACATTGTCACTGCCATTGAAAACAGCTTTTGAAAGGAGTGCCAATGGATACTGCAAACATATAAGAAACAATGCTATAGCCAAGGCGATGATGAAGGCGCGGAGGAATACACGCACAGCCTCGTCGAGCCGTCGTGCCCCATAAGCTTGCGCCGCAAATCCGCTGGTGCCCATGCGCAAGAATCCGAAATTCCAATATATCAAGTTGAAAATCTGCGTTCCAATAGCAATGGCACCAAGATGGCCTTGGCTGATATGGCCCACAATGGCAGTGTCCACCATGCCAAGCAAGGGGACGGTAATATTGGTTATTATATTTGGAAGAGCAAGTTTAAGGATCCGCTTATTCATTATATTATTCTATCTCACATTCAACTACATTCAGAATATCGCGTGATTCTTTGTATGAGACAAAAGCGACAATGTGGCAGTTCTCAAGTTTCCAGTCGGGATTGATTTTGTTGGTGCTGAAAACAGCCATACGCTTTTCGCCGGCAGTGCCGGAGCAGTCGATGTCGGCGCCCCACATATCGGTTACAACATCGCGGAATATGTGGTTATGGACGTAGTTGGAATCCCAGGTATGGCCATCAGGCTGCAGTTGTGTGGCGACAAGGTTATCTTCAATGATGCAGATGGTTAGCGTCAACGGTTCGGCAACTGTCTCGACAAACTCAAGATTAACTGTGACGTTGATAGTGTTATTGGCACATGCGGCATCGGCAGCAATAGCTACTTTGGCCGATTGTTGTACAAGAGGGTCGACATGGCTTGTAATACCGCTGGTGGGGTCGAAACGGTCGAACGAGGAGCCGGACAAGGAGCGGTTTACAATTGCTTGCGGGTACTGGCCGAAGGTGCCGAAATAATGGCTCCATTCGTTGCCAGTGGGTGTGCTGAATGTCCATGGACGGCAGAAGGAGAAGCTTGAGTCGTGAATGGAAACGGGGATAAGCAGTCCGTTGTATTGGGCTGTTGCAGTGGCTATCACGGTGTCTGCCTTAGGGCAGTTGTTGCATCGCAGGCCGGTGTATTTTTCGAGCAGGGCACGCTGGCTTTTGTCGGCCACTCCATTGCCATTGATCCATTCGCCCACAGCACCGCTATAGACAGTGTAGGTGCCGTCGTCGTTTTGCTCTATCTTGTCGCAAGACTGGATAGCAAAAGCAGTAAGAATTATTATTGAAAGAGACAGAACTATTTTTTTCATTGATATATGATTATGAAATGGTAAAGCTTAACAAATTGTGAAAACAAAAACTATAGAGGAAAGACTCGTCAGAACGAAGTTGTAAGACTGAAAGTCAAACCATTGCTCGCAGGCACATTACGGCAGACGCCACCAATACAGATGATGCCTTCACGTTGTTTGCCATAGCCGAGTTGCAAGCGAGTTGCCCCTTTGGTGTAGCCTACCGAAACATTGTAGTAGTTGCCCACGCCGTCGTTATAGGCATACTGGTCACTAACAGAGACGAACCAGGCGCTAGTAAAGTTGTATTCGACAAGTCCCATAATCCAATCACCGCAACGTTTGTCGTCGACCAATTCGCTATATTTGCTGTCGCTACCCATCCATTCAGCTTCGAAACGCAGTACATTCTTACGGTTGATTTTCCAAGTAAGGTCAGCAACAAGCACATGGTTGTGGTGGATATCGCCAGGATGGCCTTCCACCACGGGATTGAACAGCACATAGCCATAGGTGGCCGACAGTTTCACTTTGCTGCTGAGTTTTTTAGCGATTTCGAGGCTGACATCGCCATAATAGGTTTCGCCAGTGCCAAAGAAAGACGAGGTGTAGCCGTCGGTTCCCTTGCCGCCAACGAGCGTGGTGTCGAGACCGGTGATGAGCGAAGCGTTAAGATGGATGTCGGTGCCATATTTACCTCCCAAGAGAGACTCCTTCTTGAACTTATAGATAAAGTCGCCCTGCACTCCCATTTCGCCTGTAGTCTGTGTGCCATAGGGATACATGCTTAGAAAAGCATAGGTGTGTTGTTTTGTAATTGAAGGTATATAGTTAATATAGAGCATTTGACGTTCGTTGACCGAGCGTACTGACTTGAAACCCATATTGTCGACACGTTTGGCTTGGATGTTGGCGCTGAGTCCTTTTTGAGAATAGCTGGCGCTGAGCCACAAAGCTTCGCCCGGTTTGTAGATATAGCCGTTATCCAACCAGGGGTCTTGTCCTTTGCGTGCGTATTCCGCCTGCAGTCCGAAACCGCCATGTGCAAGGTCCATGCGAACAGAGGCGGCGCCTACATTTTTAGGCAGCTGCAGTTTGTAGCCTGGCATATCGCTAAGAATTGTTTCGTCGTCCTCATATTTGCTCACAAAAGAGCCGCCAAGGGTAAGTCTGGTTTTGGATTCGTTCCAGGAAGTGATTAGGTCGTTGAGGTTGACCTCGCCGTCCACACCACGCACAAGGCCACGTGTTTCCCAAAAGTATCGCTGCTGGCCAAGCACACCCTTGAAGGTTATGCCTCGGAAAGGACGATACATGACGTTGACACCACGGAGGGCGTTGTCGATGCCCAGATAGCGGTCTTCGTATGCACGCAAGGTCATGCCGTTGCCGAACTGTTCATAGAAGTGGCCGGCCGTAACAGTGAAGTTCTGTGTTTTGTAACTTACGAAATAGTTGGCTATTCCCTGTCCTTTGAATTTTGAGCTCGGGTCGAAACCAAGCATAGGGTTGAGGTAAGCCTCGTAGCGAAGACCTGCGCTGAAGTTGCCGTTGGTGTAGAGAATGTCGGCACGCACATTGGAGAGCATTTTCTCAGGCACGTCGGTGGCACCGATAATACTGTCGCGGCTGGAGAACTGGCCATCGAGCTGCACGTTGCCAGTGACATGTCCACCCATAATACCTTGAGCTTTGACGGAAGAGCCTTGACCTTTCATGAAGATGATTATGGTGGCTACAAACAAGAGTTTCAGATGTTTCTTCATAATAATGACAGTTAATGCGTGTTGTCAAAAAAGAAGGATTGGCATTGGTTAAACTACGTGAATATGGACTGGTTCAGATCTCTTCGCCGTTGGCCAGTTTCTTGACAAGTTCGAATAGCTCTTCCTCGCTGCCGTCGACATAGGAGGTGTGTTGCCACACTATCTCGCCTTTGCCGTTGATGAGGAAGGTATGAGGAACGTTGACCACATTCATGGCACGCTTGAAATCCTGGTTCTGGTCGAGGTAGACTTCGTAGTTCCATTCGTTACCATCGACATGCGGCTTCACTTTCGATGCCGAGCGGGTGTCGTCGATTGAAATGGCAACGAGCTTCACTCCTGTTTCTTCTTGCCATTCTTCATAAACTTCCTTTATGGCGTTCAATTCGCGGTTGCACGGTTTGCACCATGTAGCCCAAAAACTGACGATGATAGGTTTTCCGTCGTTCTGGATTACCGAAGTTTCTACAGTTTTTCCGTCAAGGGTCTTGATTGAAATGTTTTCCGGCAGCTTGGCATTCTGAGCAAACGAGAGGCCAAAAAACAACATGGCTGTAATGGTAAGGATTGCTTTTTTCATTGTTATTTCATTTTTTGTTTAGTATCAGTTGATTTCTGTTTCTTTTATTTTTTCGGACAATTCAACGAGAGCCGAGCGATAGGTGTTGCCTGGCAAAGACTTGACAGACTGTTGTGCCTTGTCGATATAGGATGACAGGATATTGTATGCTGTTTTGAAGCCAAGTTTTTTCACATGCCTCGAAACAGAGTCGACCTGGCTATCGGTAAGCGTCTCGTTGGCGAGGATGTCAAGTATTTCTTTCCTTGATTCGGGGTCTATATTGCGCAGAGTAAGAATCAGAGGCAAAGTACATTTATGCTCGACGAGATCGTTGCCTTGAGGTTTGCCGGTCAGCGAAGAAGGCTGAAAGTCAAGGATGTCGTCGCGAATCTGAAAAGCCATACCAAGATTTAAACCAAAATCATACATTGCCGAAACTACAGTAGGGCTACTCTCTGCCATGGTTGCACCAGTTGCGCAACACGCAGCCATGAATACAGCAGTTTTGTTTTCTATGATTTTGAAATATATGTCGTCAGAAATGTTGAAATTGCTGGTATACTGCAGCTGTAGCAGTTCGCCTTCGCACATTCGAATCACCGTTTGATTGATGATGTCGGTAACGCGCGAATCGTCGACTTCGTTGAGCGTGCGCATCACCTGAGCAAGATAGAAGTCGCCGACAAGGACAGCAGCCTTGTTGTTCCATATCTTGTTTACTGTAGGGATGCCGCGACGCATGTCGGACTGGTCGATCACGTCGTCGTGGATGAGTGTGCTGGAGTGGAGTGTTTCGATAGCGGCAGCAATGCGGAACAACGGATGATCGGGCTTCGTATCGACATGGAGCCCACACGAGAGAGCAGAGAGCAATGTGAGCATAGGACGTATTTGCTTGCCTGCGGTGCTCCTGACGTGGCTGCTGATATCGCCAATAATAGGTATATTACTGGCAGAAAGGCTGTTGTAGGCTGCTTTGAAGTGAGGGTAGAGTGGGGCTATATGTTGTTCAATAAAAGAAAGGTCCATTAGTGTTATTTTTTAGTATGTCGTCAGGCCTTAGGGTCATATATGCAAGCCACACGTGGTGACAATAGCGACATGGCGATTCTGATTGTCGTAAATATTGACTTGAAAGACAGCATTACTGCGGCCCTGCCTTATGCGGTGTGTAGAGGCTGTAAGCATATTGCCTTTGGGAGTCGACAGGAAGTTGATGGTTGAAGAAGTTGATACCCATTCCAGATGGATTTCATCCGCAGATTCGCCTTGGGCAAGAAGAGCTGAGTTTGCGGCAATGGCGAAGGCGAAGTCGGCCAATGTGAAAATGGCGCCACCCATGACATTGCCTTTGGCGTTGCGATGCGAATCGGAGATGACGAGGCTGCATACGACAGATGTTTCGTCGACCGAATCGATAGTTATGCCTGTGACAGAGGTGGCGTAGCTATCGTTGGCAAAGACTTTGCGGGCTATGTCGGTAAGGTTATTCACAGGAGGCAAGATCTTTCAGTTTGTTGTACAATGTTTTTGACACTTTGTTGAGAGGGAGACGGAGTTGGTTGTTTATGTGTCCTTCTATTTCGAGCAAAGCCTTGATTCCTGCCGGGTTGCCTTCCTCGAAAATGGCATTCATCAGAGGAAGCAGCTTATAGTGTAGCGGAAGGGCCTTTTTGTAGTCGCCCTTCAGCGCGAAGTGTACCATGTCGGACATTTCTTTGGGGCGAGCGTTGGCGATGACAGAAATGACACCCGAGGCTCCAAGAGAAACCATTGGATAGGTGAGGGCATCGTCGCCCGAGATTACTTTGAATGAAGACGGTTTGCGGCGGATAATATCCATGACCTGTGCCAGGTTGCCGGACGCTTCCTTAATACCTATTATATTAGGGCATTCGTTTGCGAGCTGCAGTGTAGTGTCTGCAGTCATGTTGCACGATGTGCGTCCCGGCACATTGTAGAGTACTACAGGTACCGGCGAGCAGTCGGCAATGCTTTTGAAATGGTCGACAAGGCCGCGTTGCTGAGGTTTGTTATAGTATGGAGTTACTGAGAGTATGGCGCTGATGCCGTCGAAGTTTGTCTGTGCTATTGCATCGGTTACGGCACGTGTGTTGTTGCCGCCCATGCCGAGCATGATGGGGAGTCGCCCGCCGACACTGTCGACGATAAACTGAAGCAAAGCCGTGCGTTCGCTTTCCGTCATGGTGGCAGCTTCGCTTGTGGTTCCGAGAGCCACAATATAGTCGACACCTGAGGAGATTACATAATCGATAAGTTCTTCCAGCTTGCTGAAATCGATTGTTTCCTGTTTGCGAAAAGGGGTGATAAGGGCGACCCCTGTTCCTGAAAAAATATCCTTCTTAGACATGGAAGTATTAATTAAAAATAAGGTTGAATAATTACTTTTTTATCATCATAAGATATTTGACTATCTGTTCGATATAGTTTTTTAAATCGAGAGGTTCCGAACCCTGTATGGCCATGTCATACATTTCCATAGATCCTTCGTCTTCGTCAGATTGTGAATTTGAGTAGCCGACTTTGAGGTTGGCATCGGCAAGGGCTGTGACATATTTGCCAAAGAAGTCGGGCTGTACAGTACTGTCGATGACCAAATCGAAATGTTTGGATATGAAGCCATCGACGACACCTTCTTTTGGGAGTCCGAAATAGTTGAAGTCTTCCTTCTCGTGACAGATGATTGTACGGGTATGAGAGAAAATATAGTCAATCTGATATTTGTCGGCTTGAAACCCGATGAGGTACACCTCTTTGCCATGAGATTCCTGAGCTGTTATAAAACGATGTATAAGATTCCATCGGTCGGCATCGCCAACAGTGAATATCAACCCGATAGTTTTGATATCGTTCCAATTGTCGATACGTTTGTCGCGTGATTCTGATATAAGATTACGTAGTTGACGTTGCTGGTATTTCCTTTTAATGAAGTCAAACATGATTGCTATGATTAGAGGTTTGTGAGGGAGATGGATGAGAGATAGTGGTACCCGATTGACCGTTGTCATCATCGAAGCTGAGCTCTTGTTGACGGTAGAGATTGAACGAGCGACGATGCAATGGGGTTATACCATGGGCAAGTATTGCCTCATAATGTCTGGCAGTAGGGTAGCCCTTGTTTGAGGCCCAATCGTATTCTGGATATTGGATATTCATGGCATCCATATAGTCGTCACGATAAGTTTTTGCCAATATGGAGGCTGCGGCGATGCTTTGGTATGTAGCGTCGCCCTTGACAATACAGCGGAAAGGGATTCCGTTTTCGCTGACGAACCGATTGCCGTCGACAATCAAGAATGCCGGAGTGACGCTGAGCTTAGATACGGCGAGGTTCATGGCATGTATCGATGCCTTGAGGATATTGGTGCGGTCGATTTCGGTATTGTCCACAGATGCCACAGCCCATGACAGGGCGTCTTTTTCGATCTGGCACCTTAATGCTGAGCGTTGTTTGTGGCTAAGCTTTTTCGAATCGTTGAGAATCGGATTGGAATAGTCGTCGGGAAGAATAACAGCAGCAGCGAATACAGGACCGGCAAGACATCCACGTCCAGCCTCGTCGCATCCTGCTTCGACAGTGTTTTTCATATAGTGGGTTTTCAGCATTGTTCAGAGTATGGCAAAGATGATTATCAACCAAAAAACCAGTTCGGCGATCCATTTCCTTTTACGGTCGGCATAGAGGAAAATGTTGGTCGTAAAAGCAAAGGGGATAGCCATGAGTTGTATATCCAAGGGCAGAAACTGTGTGAGCAGCATTGTCGCCATGGCGCCAAGCAGTGGAAGAGTGAGCACAGCAGAATTGATACGTTGGTGTACCACACGCTCGTTGCGGTTGGCAAGTGTATGAAACAGTGCTGCGACCAATAGGAGAAGAAAAAACATGTCGGGCATCAAGTCCCAAAAAGGCATGGACCCGATCGATACGTGGAGGTCGACAAAATCGTGAGCGACGAGAATAAGGTCGTATTGCAACCTGTCTTGCAGATAGACGTATGTAAAAAAGACCAACGAAGGGGCGAGCAGGCCGAGGATGCCGACAACGATGTCGCGCCATCGATACAGTTTGTAGGTCACAAAAACGAAAAGGAAAGGGATGACGAACGACAAGGCAGGCATGTAGCAAAGAGCGGCGAGTCCGACACAGAAGGCAGAATTGAAGTTGCGGCTCAAGCCTAAAGTTGTGGCACCGTCGGAAAGCAGTTGGCTACAAGCAGCAATAAGCATTATGTTGACCAACAGCACTGGGGTTATGGTGAGGGCCGAAGAGGACCAACTCATTGCAACAACATAAAGGAATGTGGGCATCATGCTATTGGCTTTGGCAGCCTTATAGTTGATTAATATGATGTTGAGCCAGACACCTTCAGCAATGACAAGCACCAATGCTATTGCACTTGCAAGCCTTTGGTTCGAACATAGCCAGTTGTAGAGCAGGTCGTAAATCGGAGAGAAGTGTTGCACCGCATCCATAGATACAGGCTCAAGGAAGGCCCTTGTCCAAAGCAGAGCGACTGCAATGAGAATTGCAGCTATCTGTCCGAGAGTGTTCTGTTTGAATATGCGGAGCATTTACAGGAGTATTGATTTGAATATTCGGTTTTTGTGTTGCAACTGCTTATTTGCCAACTACCAGTTTTGCTGTACGGGTATTATTCTTGTCGCATACACGGACAAAATAGACGCCTTTTGACATGCCACTGACGTCGAGAGTTGCTTCGCTCGAGACTGTCAGCTGCGAAATCTTACGTCCGTCGACAGAATAAATTTCAGCAAGCAGAGGCTTGTTAGTGCCGGTGCGCAAGGTCACGGCATTTGTTGCCGGATTGGGGAACACAATCAGACGCGGAGTGATTTCTGGAGCCTGGTTTACGGAGAGGCGGTCATAGGCAGCGTTGACGGCCTTGAGTGCATCTATCTTGCCATAGCCCCATCTGACGCTGATGCTGTCGTTGGCCCGAAGGGCGCCGGTTTTGTCGTCGTTGCGTGCCGTACTGAAGATTATGTCGCGGATCTGGTCAACGGTCAGATTGGGATTGGCCTGCAACATAAGGGCAACAATACCTGTAACGGCGGGAGAAGACATCGACGTGCCGCTCATGGTACTCCAAATATAGCGACGTCCTCCGGAAAGTGTTTCGTATACCGGGTTATAACTCGACAATTCGTCGGACCATGACGAGATTGAAGATACGACATTGTAACCGGGAGCCGATATTTCGGGTTTGGTTCTGCCGTCGAGGGTCGGTCCGTAGCTCGAAAAATAGGCGATGTCGCCTGCCATAAAGATTTCGTTGTTCATGCGGTCGGCTTGGTGGGCAGCGACGGATATGGTTTTCTCGGCACATGCCGGTTCGCCAATTCCGTAGTTGGCGTCGCCACTCACGCCCGAGAAGTAGCTTGTGTTTTTGAATTCGCAGCCCATATTGCCGGCTTTGTTTTCCAGATTTGTCATATTCCAGATATTTACAATTGTTCCGGAATCTGCGAGGCAAAGCATTACAAGGTTGTATGTATTTGTTTTACTGACATTGAGCAATACATGTGGACGTCCGTCGAAGGGATTTGCGCTTTCTGTCATCACATCGTAGTGTATAGTGTCAGTACCAACAACGACCGAAGACTCCAAGAAGTCTATCTCGTCGCTGGTGCTGTAGAAAGGCGAGCAGCTTACAAGAGCATTGCTCTGCTTGTCGATTAGTGCAAAACCGGCCTTGAAGTTGCCGTGGCCTTCGTTGTTTTCCGGTTCACCCCAATATATAAGTCCCTGACCGATTCCACTGCTATAGTACGTGGCTATCGACGCCAATGTGTCGGCATTGTCGAAGACATGACGTATATGGAATTTCTCGTCACCGTTGTTGCCGCCACTCGTAACGAATACTACGCCCGAGTCGGAATAGGAGTTGATGGCCTGGCTGAGGAGCGATGTGCCGTCGAGGGTGCTGAATGTGTACATTCCCCAGCTGCTATTGATTACCAAACGCTTGCCTTCTTCCTTGGCAACACCATACATCCATGCCACCTGGTCGAGCCACGAAGCCTCGTCGAGGTGCCATGTGCCCAAGAGGAAGTTGGCGCCAGGCGCTTGTCCTTTGGCGTGTCCGGAGCTTGTACCATTGCCGGCACAAATGCCAGCGACATGGGTGCCGTGTGTGGCATAGCCATAGAGGCACGATGTGTCGCCGTTGGCTGCTTTTAGTTCGTCGTAAGTGGAATATTCTGTGCCATAGTCGAATCCGCTTGGGGCTGGGCCGCTAAGCTTGAATTGGTCCCAAGCCCTGAGGATACGAGGTCTGGCTTTGGTATTCAGATTCGGGTGCCTATAGTCAAAACCCCAGTCTGTAATTCCGATAAGGACCCCTTCGCCGTTGAATGGCATAGGAACGCCGACTCCGTCCTGGACACTGTCGGTATGGGTGTCGAAGCGTGTATTGTCCATCATGGGGGCGACACGGTGTGACACCGAGAATGCTTCGATGCCACGAGCGGTTTCCAGCACTTTCAGTTTATCGATCGGAACACGCATAACGGTTATGTCGGCCACACGCGATGTGACCTTTATGCCTTTCGATAGCAGTTCTTTTTCGTCGAACGACTTGTTTGTTTTAGCCACAACACCTATACACAGACCATTTGCCGATTCCTTGACAGGTAATCTATTGAGTAGTGATTCTGACATTTCCATGGTGTTGCCAGCCTTGCTGTAATTCTGCATAAGAGCACGCGTCTCCATAGTGCTTTTATTCTGAGCCACAACAAGTAAAGCACTGAAAATAAAAATCGGAAATACAAATTTCTTCATATTGTTTACATATTTATTCAAACTGCAAAAATACTATTTTTTTTTGTATTGGAAACAATAAATTAAATTGTCGTTTTGGCATTGCGTCGGCAACCCGTCTGCGAGGTGGCGCAAAAAAAGGCCTGACAGATGTGTCAGACCTTGTATTACAGTTGTGTGGTGTTCTTTCGAGATGCCGGCAGATACAGCTCTAAAATATTTAATTACTTCTTCTTCCGGTATACAAGAACAATTGCTGTAGCCATAACGGCAAGCATGAACAGCGACACAATAAGAGTGATGTTGTCGAGGCGGTGCAATGTCGGTGCTTCGTTGACGAACGTGATGGTATGGTCGCCAGCAGGCACAACCAAAGCCCTAAGCACATAGTCGACACGAAGGTGATCGACAGGTTTGTCGTCGATATAGGCACGCCAGTCGGGAGCATAGTATATCTCGGAAAATACTGCGAGGCGACTGCCGTTGGTATGAGATTTGTATGTCAGGCGGTCGGGGGTCTGCGGATAGGAATGCACCAGCACGATGCTTTCGCTACTGTCGGCAGGGCGTGCAAGGGAGGACGCATCGATATCGAATTCGGAGGAATTGACGATGGCTGTGTGTGCGGGATCGATACTGTTTAACGACAGTATTTCGTTGTTGGCATCCTCAACACAGGCGATATCGTCAACAAACCAGCAGTTGCCGAGTGCCGACGCACGACGTACGGGCGATGGTTGTCCCTGTCCAAGGTCGAGCATGAGATATCTGGCATTCAACATGTCGAGAACGGGATACGGTTCCTGTACGCTCAACAGGGCTGTGCCGTTGTGGTTGCCTATCATGCCGATTTGACAGCTTCTTACATACTCATAGAGTTTCTGGCTGCCCAGATAGAAATCGATCAGATCCTGATAACGACGCAGCTTGGCTGCGCTATAACCTCCTATCTGGTTATGGAACGCACTGGGGCGCGAGTCGTTGAAGGTATTGACCGTGAGGTCGTATACGCGGTAGTCGCTGTCTCCGTTGAGAGCTGCAACGATGTCGAGATTTTGTTCGGAAGGGGTACGGTGCAATTTGAGACGCTCAGGAGCAGTGAAATTGTCGTCATTCAGATAGCGGCGGTCTACGCCCCACAGGTCGACGACGGTAAGAATGGTGACAAACAGCAGTATAATTCCGGATTTTTTGATTCTATTGTTGACATAAAGCCACAACGCAGAGAAAGCCAACACGACAAAAGCCAAGGAGCGAAGCGAGTCGTGCATGAAGAGCGAGCGGCGGGCATCGACAAGCATGGATTGGAATGCAGGCCATTGGTCGCCCAGCATCGACTTGTATTGTTCGTCTCCAACTCCCACAAAATCAAGACGGCTCTTGGCAACCAACATCCCGACAACAATTATTCCGCCTACGATTCCTACAGCCCAATAGAGTGCGCGGTTAAGACGTTTGGTAATGTCGTAGCTGGCCACAGCTCCGTTTCTGCCGTCCACAGTCTTCTTGCATGCGTCGACTATGCTTTTCATCGTCAGTGCAGCCATGACGGCCATGCACACATTTGCAAGCACAAGGCTCATAGAGGGCGTGCGGAACATATTGTACAACGGCAGGTGGTTGAACAAGAAGCCGTTCAACGGCATGAAATGACGGCCCCACGACATGAAGATGGCTATTATGGAGACAATGACAAGCCACCATTTTTCTGGGCCCTTAACGACGATGCATCCCAAGGCGAAAAGGAACAAGACAATGGCGCCAAAGTAGACCGGTCCCGATGTGAACGGTTGGTCTCCCCAATAGAGCGGTGCTTGGCGCTGGCCTGTACGACGTGCCCAGTCGCTATCGTCGGCCACTCTTTCGCCAGAACCTCCTCCCATGGCTCCTGGCACCAGAACAGTATATGTTTCGCCGACTCCGTAGCTCCAGCTGAATGCATAGTCGATGTCGAGGCCGCCCGACTGCGTAGTTTCCTGACCGGCAGCGTTTTCGATACCAATATCATGAGGGGTTACAGTAATTTCGCTACCGCCGCGCATTGTGACATCGGCATATTCGCGGTTCACAGTAAGATGACGGTAGTTGCCGCCAACAGCCAGCATACATCCTGCCAAGAGGATGCCCACCACTGCTGCAAAACGGCCAAACCATTTTTCCTTCAGAGAGTAAATGAAGTACGTCAACCCAACAACTACACCGCCGAGTGCTGTGTAGTAAGTGATCTGTATATGGTTAAAAGTTATCTGCAAGCCAAGTGCGATGGTAAACAATATCGAACCCCATACCAATCTTCGCCAATTGATTTTGTTTGTGTCGCCACCTTTGGCCGCTCTGAGGCTCAGCACCATGCCTGCGAATACGGGAGCAATCATCGACATTGCCCACGCTTTGGTGATATGGCCCGCTTCAACAATGATAATATTGTAACTGCCCAATCCAAAGGCCAAGGCGCCAAACAACGAGATCCATGGCGAGCACCCTAATGCAATCATTGCCACATAGAAACCGATAAGATAAAGCCACAAGATGCCTATGTTGCGTTCAAGTCCTATTGGTCGCATTATCAGGATAGACTTGAGTACCGTGAAGACAGACTTTTGAGGTTCCACGGCTGTTTGATAGCCGGGCATGCCGCTGAACATCGACGGGTTCCAATTGGGGATGGTGCCTGTCGAATCAGCCACAGACTTTTGGGCGTGGGCCATGGCGTCGGCCTTTTGCATATCGCCCTGAACCACTACGTCCCCGCTCAAAGCCGGAGAGAAGTATACACAAGAGACTATCAGCATGACAGCTATTGCGCCGATGTGGATTAATGATGATTTTAGTTTCATGATTTCCTATATTGAGATTATGTATTTGATTTTCTGAAGTAAAAAGTTGTATGATGAGGATTATGACAAGCGCATTTGAATATGAAGTGAAGACTAAGATTGCTTCATAGGATATGCTATACGCACATGATATATGCTCATCATACGTTCTTTAAGACGCGAGCGGATCTGCGTTATGTCTTGTAATGTAAGAGGACAGTTGTTGAGCTGGTTGTGATCGATTTTATCGTTTATAATGTTGTCTACCATCTTGTCTATACTCTCTTTGTCGTGGTTTTTGAGGCTCTTGCAGGCGGCCTCTACCGAGTCGACCATCATCACCACTGCAGTTTCGCGGCTGAATGGGGTTGGCCCAAGATAGCGGAAATCGGCGATGTTGATCTCTTCGTCGGGATGGTTCATTTTGGCCTGTGCGTAGAAGTAGCCCGTCACTGTGGTGCCGTGGTGTGTGCGTATAAAATCGGTCACCTCTGCCGGGAGCCGGTATTTTTTTGCAAGTGCGATACCGTCGCGCACATGCTGGGTAATTATGTGCGCACTTTCCACATATTCGAGGTTTTCATGAGGATTAAAGCCATTGTTCTGGTTTTCCGTAAAATAGAGCGGAGCCATTATCTTGCCGATGTCATGATAGAGTGCTCCCACCTTGGCTAACAACGAATTACCGCCAATCTCGTTGATAAGATCCTCAGCGATATTTGCCACCTGGATGCTGTGTTGGAAAGTTCCCGGAGCCTTCTGCGACAGTTCTCTGAGGGCAGGTGTATTGGTGCTCGATATTTCGAGAAGAGTCAGGTTTGTCGTCATTCCGAACATCCGCTCAAAGAGGAATATGAGCGGGTAGGCGAGAAGGGTCAGTATTGCATTGATAAAAAATATCAGGAACCGTTCGGGCTGCAGGCTGGCGAAAGTGGTGTCGGTACTTAGCACACCTGCAATATAAATGAGCGAATAGGTAGAGAAAATCACAAGTGCCACGGCAAAGAAACTGCTGCGTTTTTCGAAATTACGTACCGTTATAATGCTCATCATGCCCGAAACCAACTGGTAGAAAATGAATTCATAGCTGTTCGGAACCATATTGCCGATTATGATTACGGCAACAATATGGATATATAGCGCCACGCGCATGTCGAAGAATATCCTCATGAGAATAGGCACCATGCAAACGGGGGCCAGCAATACAAGGTCGGGATTGGTGCGCACCAGCAATGCCACAATGGCAGAGATGAAGATAACAATAAAGAATGCGAAAGTCACCTTCTTGATGTCGTCCAGCATGGGGTGTTTTATGTTTTTGAGGAAGATATAGAGCGCCACAAAGGCTATGATACACAGAAGTGCCTGTCCTACATAGTGTATCGTAACGTCGTATGACGCCATTTCCCTGTCCGATTCGGCCTCCTCGAGTGATGCTATGGCGAGAGCCGTTTCGTCGTCGATACGCTGTCCCTTGGCGACTATAAGTTCGTCCTGCTGAACCATGCGCGATGAGAATCGGGCCTGCGAAAGACGTGTGTCCAATTCGAGGTGGGTCCGGTTGGCATCGAACACCATCGATGGGCAAAGTATCGAGTCGACGAGCTCACGCACAAGCGATTCTGCTGCAACAGAATCGTCAACGGCTTCAAAAACGAATTTTTTGACATCGTATGGCGACATGAGTTTGTTCTGATCCATTTCCTGTCCCACATTGCCTTCCAGAACCACCACTGGATGGTCTCCCAAATCCATTCCTGCATCTCCAAGATTGTAGTACCCGTCGGAGTTGTAGACCAGTGCAACCACCTGACGCGCAAGCGACAGCGACGCGCCTCTCAGTTTTGAAGCCTCCAGGCGAGCCATAGACTTTTCGCGAGCCTCCCTGTCATAGTGGAAATACCTGGTCGATTCGCTTTTGATGCGTTCCAGTTCCCTGTTATTCTCTTCTTCCGACTTTAAAATTGTAAAGTCGTATGGAGCATAAAGATCATCGCCACGCCAAAAAGAACCGACAGTATAGTCGTACTTCACCCGTCCGAAATCGTTTGGAAACATTATAAGGATCAGGGTTACGGTTATGGCCATTATGGCAAGAAGATATACGATACGCAAATGGGATATGATGTAGGAAACGAATTTCTTCATTTTATTACTTATCTATAATTCAATTAAAAACAAGTGCATTATAAACACATTTAATCTTGCAAAGATACTAAAAAAGGTTGTATGCCGAAAAATTATCTGTCGTGGTGCTTTTTTTTCATGGTTTCACACCATGCATTTTCCAGTCTGCAATAAAAAATGAAACACCAAAAAAAAGATAGAATACTGACATCCGTCTGACACATTGTCAGAGTGTGTCAGTCCATGATGCATTTTGTCTGTTTTGGCACGGTTTATGATTGAGTTATAGTGTCGTTTCAAAAAATGGCGAAAGAAAAATAAAACAAATTAAAATATATTAATCATGAAAATCAAACCGTTAGCAGACAGAGTTCTTATCGAACCGGCCGAGGCAGAACAGAAGACCGCCTCTGGCATCATCATTCCCGACACAGCAAAAGAGAAACCTCAGCGTGGCAAAGTTGTCGCTGTTGGCAAAGGTACCAAAGACCATGAGATGACCGTCAAAGTAGGTGACAATGTGCTTTATGGCAAATACAGTGGCACCGAGATTGAGTTCGACGGCACCAAATATATGATTATGAAAGAAAGCGACATTTACGCTATTATCTAATCATCAAACCACATTCAATATAGCTACAAAATTTTTGAAAGGAACATTAAAATGGCAAAAGAGATAATATTCAATAATGATGCCCGCGAACAACTCCGCAAAGG
>CAMOFI010000022.1 GCA_946613135.1 uncultured Bacteroidales bacterium | reverse complement strand
TATCTTTCTGATGTTTAGTCGCAGAGGACATATAGGTCTTCTATCTTTCTGATGTTTAGTCGCAGAGGACATATAGGTCTTCTATCTTTCTGATGTTTAGTCGCAGAGGACGTAGAGGTCTTCGCGGGGGTTGAGGAAGAGGATTGGGATTTTCTGCTTGTTGGCGATGGTGCGCAACTCCTGGACACCTACAAAAAATTCGAGGCCGTCTTTTTCTTTTGTGGTGACAGCGATGAGCATGTCGTAGTTCTTCTCTTGTGCATAACGCAGAGCATTGACATCCTGAAAGGTGGATTTGTCGGGAATGGTGTGGGATTCGAAGCTGATGGCCAGGTCGTTGTAGAGTTTGGTGAGTTGAGTCATGTTGGCTTGCCACTTGGAGCGCAGGAACTGGTCGCGGTAGTCGTAGTGGAGCACATGCATGTGGCAATTGCCGAAGCGGGGGAAGTAGGAGGACCAGATGAATTTGTCTTTGCTCTCTTTTTTGAAATCGACCGACATGGCCACATGTTCGATTTGTGAGGCTGCGGCGAGAGGCTGTTGTACGACAAGGAATGCTGTTTTGCACTGGGCGAAGTTTCGCATTATGGAGTGTCGGCTGAGGGGGCTGCGCCTGCGGGCGTGAGGGTCGACGGGGGTGACGATGGTGACGGCATTGAGGAGGGCCGGTAGAGCCATTATCAGTTGCCGAGAGTCGCCTTTGAGGGCCGCGTAGGATACGCCGATAGACTGTGGACAGGCCTCTTTGTCCTGTAGGCTCTGGAGCATTTTTTTTAGTCTGACTTCGGCTTCGTCGGGAGTAAGAGAGCCATATTTTGGGTCGCAGATATGCATAAGGATAAGGCCTTTTTTCAACATCTGAGCCATGTGTATGCCGTATGAGAGAACAGCGTCGGTGTGGTCGAAGTCGACGATATTGGCAATTATGAATTGGTCTTTTTTCTCTTTTTTAGCCATATTTTTATCTTATTAATGTCACATCGCCTTTCAGTTGCGAAACCTGTCCGTTGGCGCACTTGACACGGCAATGATATACGTAAACTCCTGGCATGCACCAGTTGTCGCGGAAGCGGCCGTCCCAACAGTCGGCCATGTTGTCGCTTTCGTAAACTTTTTCGCCCCAGCGTGTGAATATGGCGATATGGAATTCGTCAACCCATTCTCCAGAAATACAAAGCAGGTCGTTCTTGCCATCGTTGTTTGGAGTGAAAGCGTTGGGGATGAAGATGTTCGGTTCGCCGCAGTTGACGTTGATGCAGCCAACGCGAACAGAGTCGAGGTAGGTGCATCCTGCCGAGTCGGTGACGGTGACGAAGAAGGTGGTGCTGTCGGTGAGAGTTGCCGTGGGGTCTGCCGATGCGGGCTTGTCGAGAATGTCGGAGGGGCTCCACCAGTAGGATGCTCCGTCGATATGGGAGGCATGGAGCGTGGTGCTGTTGCCGTTGAATACAAATTCGTCGTCGGCCCAAACCCTGATGCTGTCGAACGAATGGAAGGAAGAGATAAGAATACTGTCACACACTTGGCATCCAAGGGCGTCGGTTGCCACCACGAGGACCATTCCTTCGCATAGAGATTGCACAGAACTGCCCTCGTCGCCCGAGCTCCACACATAGGTGTAAGGTGCGGTGCCGCCATTGGCGACGGCAGTGGCTGAGCCGTTGCAGAGGTCTTTGCAGGTGTTGTGATAGGAGGTGATGTCGACATTCATGTCGACGTTCTCGAGCACTTCGAAGGACTCGGTGAAGATGCATCCGTTAGAGTCGGTGACTTGCAGGGTGTAGGAACCAGGGCAGAGATTGTCGCGGGAGTAGGACGACGAGCTGTCGTCGAGCCAAAGCAGAGAGTAGGTGGAATTGCCTGTTATAGTGACGGTGATGCTACCGGTGCAGGACTCGAGGCAGTGGACGTGGCGTATGCTGCCGTCGATGTCGGGCGGCTGAGGGGAAGTGATGGTGAAGTCAGTCACCACGATGCATCCGTTGTTGTCGACCAGATGGTATTGGTAGTTGCCTTCGCATAGTGCGCTGTCATTGTACATTGTGTTGTTGTTGGCACCGGTGACCCACCTGGTGAGAGGGGGCTGAGCGAGGCTCGACGGGAAATCGACGGCAGTGCCGTCGCAGCTGCCAGGACACAAGGGGTCGGTGGTATGAATGCTGTCGACGATTTTGTAGAAAGAGATTTGTATGCTGTCGTTCTTGTAGCATCCGAGGTCGTCGACGACATGTGTGTAGAGCCATTGTCCGTCAATGGGATAGAACTCGTATTGACCCGAAGCGGTGTTGCTGTTGAGGGTGTCGGAGAGGTCGCGGTTGCTTGACCATTGGTAGAAGACATGTTGACCGGAGGTTTGTATATCAAGCATGTATGGGCTTGAGCAGGTGTTTTCGTTGCCGATGATGTCGGCGTCGGCTTCGCCGGCGACGACGACCTGCTGCACCATTTTGCCACATCCGTAATTGTTGCCGGTCATAATCCACAGAAGGTAAACGCCAGGTTGGTCGGTTGTCGGGTTGGCAATATTGCTGTCGCTTACGGAGCCTGAGGTCCAATGGTATGTGAGGCCGACCTCGGGTTGTATGCCAATCTGTATTGGCGAGCCGGGACAAGTGCTGAGAGTGTCGAGCTGAGGGACATTGGTGCCGGCGAGGATAGTGATGGAGCGATATGAGGTGTCGCTGTCCTTGCATCCTCCAGGCATAAAAGCGATAAGTCTGACGGTGTAGATTCCTGCAAAGGGGTAGATGTGGGTAGGATTGACGTCGGTAGAGGTCTGTCCGTCGCCGAAATCCCATAGATAGGAGGTGCCCCGTCCGGTGTTGTGGAACGTGATGGTCGTTGGGTTGCAGTCTTCGCTGCGAGAGTAGTTGAACTCAGCCACGGGGAAGTCGTCGGTCAGGTTGAGACGGAAAATGGCGTTGTTGCAGTTGTTGCTGTTGTTGTGAGTGCTATAGGCGCCGGTGGTGACGGGGAAGTTGTCGTTTTGTGAGCAGCTGGCGCAAACAGACTGGTAGAGAGTGCCGAGTCGGTCGAAGCGGCTGGTGCCTCCATCTACGTGGTCGCTGCCGCTGTAGTAGTTGCCTGCCGAGCTATGCTGTTCACCGAAGAAGGTGGCATAGACGAGGTTGTTGGCGTCGATGTCGACACTCATGATATAGAAATCCTGTCCGTCGGTAGAGCTTTGGTAGGCGTCGGGCGAGACGGAGAGGTTTGAAGTGCCGCCGCTGTTCCATGGGTAGTTGATGCCGTTCCAAGTGAATCCCAGAAAGATGCGTCCCCATCCGCTAAGGTAGATGCGGTTGCAGATGTCGACAGCAAAGGCGGTAGGAGAGATGTTGGGTGTTCCGGAGCCGTCGCCGAATACGGTGCTCCAGACGAGAGAGTCGAGCTGAGGTTTGAAGCGCGCGAGAAACTGTCCGCTGTTAGGAGTGTTGAAATTGGCATTCCGAATGAGGGTGTTGCCAGAGGCTTTGGTCTGCCCGAATATGAACACGTCGCCCTTTTTGCCGCAGCGGACGAAATAGCTCTGGTCGTATGCTGCAGACCCATAGAGCGTGCTGGCCATCAGCGAGGTGCCGTAGTAGGAAATCTTTGACACAAAGGCATCGGCGCTGCCTCCGCTGTATATTGTGCGGTAGGCGCCTGTGGTTGTGGGGAAGTTGAGGGAGTTGGTGCCACCGGTGACGATGACGTTATAGTCGTTGTCGCAGTCGATAGAGTAGACAGCGTCGTCCTTCGAGCCTCCGAGGTAGGTGCTCCACATGAGGTGTGCCAGGTTGTAGTCGATTTTGAACACCACGCCTTCCTGCCCTCCATGTGAGGAGGACTGTATGCAGTTCGAGGTTACGGGGAAGTCGGTGGAAAAAGTGGTGGAGCCGACATAGATATTGTTGAGGTCGTCGGTGATAATTTCGCCACGTGCGCCGTCGCCATAGTTGAAGTAGAGCGAGTCGTTGCCTACCATGACGACGTTGTAGCTGAACGAGTTGCGATAGTTGAGGCCGTCGTTGGCGCTGCCGCCCACAAAGGTGGAAGCCTGCAGCTGTGTGCCGTCGCTGCTGAAACGGCTGATGAAAATGTCTGTGCCGTGAGGAAATTCTATGGCAGTGCTGTTCTCGTAGCGTAGCAGTGTGCCGCCATTGAATGAGGTGTCGTAGGCGCCGTTGGTTACGGGGAAATTGGACGAGCCTGTGGTGCCGAAGATGACGAGTTCGTCGAGGGAGTTGACGAATGTGCTGTGAGGCATATCGGCATTGGTGCCGCCGAGATAGGTGGCATAGAGCCTCACCGTTCCAGTGGTGTCGAATTTGAAGATGCCAATGTCGGCATTGCCGTTATATGAGCCGTCGTAGGCTCCGAGTGAGACGGGATAGCCTGTTGAGAAGACAATTCCCGAGGTGTAGGTGTTCTTGTAGGAGTCGTAGCATCCGGTGGTGCCCCAGTTGTCGGCTGTAGAACCTGTGTAGGTCGAGAAGTAGAGGTAGGGGTCGATGATAAGAGGCGACGAGGAGTCGTAGGGGCCAATGTCGAAAGTGACGCGTCCGTCTTTGAGGTTGTACGAAGCATCTATCTGGTGCTGCTGTCCGTCGACAATTTGGTAAGCGTAAGGGCGGAGCTCGACGATGTCGAGCACAGAGGTATGGACAATGATGTTGCCGTTCTGCACCTTGACGCCGTCGATGCCTTCGTAGCTGAGGACAATGTCGGATGGATTGGCGCCGGGAGCGACGATGAAGTCGTACTTCATTGCGTTGCTGGCGGCATAGACTTTGAGGTCGATGCCGGAGTATAGGTCGTGGTAGAGTACCGATTCGAAAACGCCCACCTGGGAGGTCCAGCGGCTACGGTTGCGACCGATGTAGTAGTTCTCGTAGCCCATCTGCCGTTCGGTCCCCTCAACGCTTGAGGTGCTGCATCCTTCGAAGCGGAGTCGGTAGGCATGGCTGCGGAAGCGTCCGTTGGCCGACTGGCGTTTGGCGTTGGAATGGGCAGAGTGGTGAAGGTTCGGATTGTCAGGATGCTGGACGACAAATGTGAAGCAGTCGCGTTCGACGAAAAGCGTCGAAGAATGCATCTGCGAACGGAAGAGCACCTGCTCATCCCACTGCCCTTTGTTTTCCGAAAACAGAATACGAGCCCCCAGACCTATGGTGTCGCGTTCGTTGCGGGCATGCAAATGGCTGAAAGACAATAGGAATATGATAATAAATAATATTTTTCCTAATATATAAACACTTTGTTTCACGAATGCAAAAGTACGACATTTTTTTTAATTTTCATTTTTTATGTGTAATTTTGCAAAATCTTATGATAGGTCAGGATACAATACAACGCATTATGGATGCGACACGTATCGAAGAAGTGATTGGCGAATTTGTGTCGATGAAGAAGCGTGGAGCCAATTACGTAGGGTGCTGTCCGTTCCACAACGAGAAGACGCCGTCGTTCTCTGTCTCGCCGTCGAAAGGCATATACAAATGCTTCGGCTGTGGCGAGAAAGGTACTGCTGTAAATTTCCTGATGAAGCACGAGCACTATACCTACCCCGAGGCGCTGCGCTGGCTTGCCAAGAAATACAATATAGAGGTTGAGGAGGAGCAGATGAGCGAGGAGCAGAGGGAGCGCAACAATGAGCGCGACGCGTTGTTTCATGTGTCGGAATTTGCGCAGAAATACTTTGCTTCGATACTTTTCGACGACGAGATGGGGAAGGCCGTAGGATTGGGCTATTTCCATAATCGAGGGCTTACAGACAAGGTAATCAAGGATTTCGGGTTGGGATATTGTCTCGACGAGTGGGACAATTTCACCAAATATGCCAAAAAGAACGGATATAGCGACAATGTGCTGCAAAAGACGGGTCTGACCATTTATAAGGAAGACGGCAAGACGTTCGACCGTTTCCGTGGTCGAGTGATGTTCCCCATATATAGTGTCAGCGGCCGTGTGCTTGGTTTTTCGGGGCGTATACTGTCGAAAGAGAAACAGCAGGCAAAATATGTCAATTCGCCCGACTCGGAGATATACAACAAGAGCCACATCCTTTATGGGCTCTATCAGGCCAAGAATTCTATTACCCGTCTTGACAAGTGCTATCTGGTGGAAGGCAACATTGATGTGATATCGATGTACCAGTCGGGGGTGGAGAACACTGTGGCGTCGTGCGGCACTTCGCTCACCATCGAGCAGGTGCGCCTCATGCGGCGCTACACCAAGAATGTTACTGTTCTCTACGACGGTGACAATGCTGGCATTAAGGCTGCTTTTCGTGCCGTCAACATGCTCTTTGAGGAAGGAATGCATGTCCGCGTGGTCCTTTTCCCTGATGGCGACGACCCCGACAGCTATGCCCAGAAGTATGGCTCCAGCCAGTTGCAGGAATACTTGCGCGACAACGAAACAAATTTCATCCTCTTCAAGACCAAAGTGTTGCTCGATGAGGTGAAGAGCGACCCCATTCGCAAGGCGGAAGCCTTGAGCGACATGGTGCGAACAATAGCTCTTGTGCCAGACCTGCTCGAGCGGTCGGAATATGTGCGCCAGTGTGCGTCGCTGCTGCAGGTGCCGGAGGAAACACTGCAAAACGAGGTCGCCAAGACCTTGAACCGCAAGCTCTACGAGAGCCAGACCCATACGCCAGACCCTAAAGACAAAGACCTGGCGGAAACACAGGCTGACGGGTCGGCAGAGCAGTCCGAGGCGCAGCCAGCAGTGCCACATGCTGAACCTGTTGTCCCGTTTGTGCTCAATCCTGCCCAGAGCCAGGAAGAGAAGATTGTAAGCCTGCTTCTGAACCATGGCAACGAAACCCTCACGATGGAGGCAGAATTGGAGAACGGAGAAAAGCAGACGGCTGACTATACTGTGGCTCAGATTATTGTTGGTGACTTGCTTGCCGACAGCATAACATTTGCAGACCCTGTATGCCAGACCATATTCAACGAATACGCACAAATGCTTCAGGACGGACAGACCGAGATAGACACCATGCTCTTTACGACCCATGCCGACAAACGTGTGAGCGATTTCGCAACCGACAAGATGATGATAGACTACAGTATAAGCAAAAACTGGGCGGAGATGAAGCATATATATGTGCCACTGCCGGAGGATAGGCTCAAGACCGACGTGATGGAGTCGATAATGTCGTTGAAAATGAAAAAGCTGGATGCCAAAATCGACGACATCGACCGCCAGTTTCCCTACCTGTCTGACGACCAGGAAAAACTGATGCTTATAGCACAGAAAATGACGCTGATAAAAATAAAACAAAAGCTTGGCACCGCCCTCAACAGGGTGATAAGTTGAGGCCCGTGCCGACCAAACAAAGAACGAATAAAAAAGAATCTCTTGATGGACATTCAGACCATAAAAAACAGATATGACATTATAGGCAACGACCCAAAACTGCTGCTGGCCATCAACAAGGCCATCCAGGTTGCCCCTACAGACCTCAGCATACTCGTGACAGGCGAGAGCGGAGTGGGCAAAGAGGTTTTTGCCCGTATGATACACGACAACAGTAGCCGAAAGCACAAGAAACTTGTTTCCGTAAACTGTGGTGCAATTCCCGAAGGGACAATAGAAAGCGAGCTCTTCGGCCACATAAAAGGCTCGTTTACCGGTGCCGAAAAAGACCGCAAGGGCTATTTTGAAGAAGCCGACGGCGGCACCATATTCCTCGACGAGGTTGGCGAACTGCCCCTCTCGATGCAAGTGAAGCTGCTCCGAGTGCTTGAAAACGGCGAGATTATCCCTGTCGGCTCATCGACATCGCGCAAGATCAATGTGCGTGTTGTCGCTGCCACCAATGTCGACCTCCTTTCGGCCATACGTAAAGGCCATTACCGCGAGGACCTCTACTATCGCCTCAACCAGATTTCCATAGCCATACCGCCTCTGCGTGAACGTAAAGAGGATATAGTGCTTCTGTTCCGCAAGTTCGCTTCCGACATTTCCGAGAAATACCACATGCCATTGCTGCGACTGTCAGACGACGGACGCCAATACCTGATGGAATATCCGTGGTACGGCAATGTGCGCGAGCTGAAGAACGTCACCGAACAGATTGCCGTGGTAGAAACGGAACGGGTGATAACCAGAGAAATACTTGAGAACTATATTCACTACGTTCCTGACGAGAAGATGCCGGTGCTCTTCCAGCAGGAGGGCCAGGCAGGCAACACCATATCGGATCGCGAATTGCTCCTCAAAGCATTGACGATGGGGCAGATGATCAACGACATGCGAGCCGAAATCAACAACTTGAAACAGATGATCTCGACCTTGGCACAGCAAGGCGTACCCCTTCATCAGCCTATGGACCAGGAAAACTATGTTGATGGTGGCAACTACTACCAGCTCGATACTCCGCAACAGGAGCACCCTTACCACCATTTTGGAAGCATTAAGGACCATCACCAGTCAGACTACAAGGCACCGGCAGAGGCCGAGGAGGTGGAGTTTCAGGAGTTTCCTTCCGAAACCAAGCCTACGGGAGCCGAAAACGAGCCTATATCGCTGGCCGAAAGGGAAAAAGCGGCCATTATACGCGCCCTCGAGCGTCATCACGGACGGCGTCGCCCTGCGGCGCAGGACTTGGGGATATCGGAACGCTCGCTGTACAGAAAAATCAAGCTTTACGAACTTGACAACTGATTTGTGACATCTGAAGAGTATTGAGTAGTAGCATGGCATAATTGTTTTTCGCCTTTTTTTGATTTAATGTTGAAAAAAAATTAGTATTTTTGCAAAGTTTTTCAATAAAGGACAATTGGAATAAGTAGTTAGAATACATTTTGTTATACATTATGGAACAGGAAACAATACAAATCACTTTACCATCGTCAAAAAGTCTTTCTAACCGTTGGCTTATGTTGGATTACATGTCGCGCACCGGTATAAAGATAAAAAACATATCATCATCGAACGACACCCAACAGCTTAGCCGTCTGCTGCACCAACTCAAGGCGGGACGGCGTCACAATTTCGACTGCCGCGATGCCGCCACCGTGGCCCGTTTTCTCCTGGCTCTCCTCTCTATAACACCCGGCAAGCATACCCTTACCGGTTCGGAGCAGCTCTGCAAGCGCCCTATGGGTCAGCTCATTGATGCACTTCGTGCTGCCGGATGCTCAATACAATGTACAGGCGAAGAGGGGCACCTGCCCGTAAAGATAGAGGGAGCCATACCCACTGGCCAGCGTATTGTCATCGACTGCAGCGTGTCGAGCCAATATGCTTCGGCACTTCTGCTGTCTGCTGCCACGATGCCTCAGGGAGGTATGGTGGAATTGGTTGGAGCCCCAGTGTCTGAACCGTATATCGACATGACGCTGAAGGTTATGGAGCAGGCAAAGGTACAATGTGTGCTGAAAGGCAACCCTCCGACCTACTATGTGGAGCATAGTATACCGCAGTGCGATATAGTGTCGATCGAGAAGGACTGGTCGTCGGCGTCCTATTTCTTTGAGGCAGTGTCGCTGTTGCCCAATGTGCCGGTCCGCTTGCCAGGCTTGTATCGCGAGAGCCTCCAGGGTGACCATATTGTCCGTGACATCTATTTGCAATTAGGCCTCAGTGTAAATCAGGGCGAACAGTCTGTAGAACTGCGACGTGACAAAGAATTTGTTTCGTCGTTCGAGTGGGATTTCACTGCAACTCCCGACTTGGTGCCGGCTGTTGCTGTCACCTGTGCAGCCCTCGGCATCGAGGCGCATCTGACAGGTGTGGCCACGCTGCGCTACAAAGAGAGCAATCGTATTGAAAGCATCAGCGGCGAGCTGAAGAAACTGGGGCGCGAGGTGGCGTGTGACGAAAACAGCATGACGATACCCGCTGGCGAACCATTTACAGCAAAGAACATGCCAGTGGACAAGCCTGTCGATGCCCATGGAGATCATCGTATCGCTATGGCATTTGGTGTGCTTAAGCTTATAAATCCGGCTTTGGAAATCGACACCCCCGACGTAGTGGCCAAGTCGTTCCCTGATTTCTGGAAGATGTTAGACAGACTTATCAGTATCAATCAGTAGGATGCTTTTGTGAGATAAAGACAGAGTGGACACAATAAGTGTCCACTTTTTTTATGCCATATGGTGACAGGTGTCTATCCGAGCGGAAAACAAAAAGGGGCTACCAAAGCCAGCTAAAGCCATGTTTAGGCATATCGCTTATCTTCGGTAGTCCCGGCGTCACTTCAGGCCGTCAGGCCTGAAGGGAACCGAGGTCCCCTTTTCGACAAAATAACAAACAACTTTTTAGTATTCCAAATTGCAAAAAACTTGCATTGAAATAAAAGTTTTTTCAGTTTTCTGTATAATATACAATGGTTCAGCGTTGAAAAAGTGTTGTTTTTTTATACTTCTATTGTCGGGTTTTCTGAAATGTCGAACCATTTGATTTCAGGATAGCGGTTAAGCCATGTAAGTTGCTTTTTGGCATATTGCCAGGTATGGTTCTTTATTTCAGTCACAGCCTGTTCGAGGCTGACTTTGCCGTCGAGGTAAGCAAAAAGTTCTTTGTAGCCTACGGTGTTGAGGGTGTTGAGGGTGCGATAGGGGAGCAGTGCTTTAGCCTCGTCGAGTTGTCCCTGCCGCATCATGTTGTCTGTGCGGGTATATATGCGGTCGCGCAGCAAGTCGCGCTGGCATCGCAGGCCGATTTTTTCGATTGAGAAAGGCCGTTGAGGCAGATGGCGTCCGACAATTTGGCTGTAGGGTTTTCCGGAAGTGTATATCACCTCCAGGGCACGCTGTATTCGGATAGGGTTCTGCCGGTCGACAATTTTGTAGTAGTCGGGGTCGAGCCGTTCGAGTTCGTCGAGCAATTCGCCGAGATGTCCGTCGGCGATTTTGCGGCTCAGTTCGTTGCGTAGTTTTGGCGACGGGTCGGGCATTACGTTGATGCCTTTGCAGAGCGCGTCGACATAAAGGCCGGAACCGCCGACGGCGACAACAGCATCGTGGGTGCGGAACAGGGTGTCGAGCAGTTCAAGTGCGTCGTGTTCGTAGTCGAACACGTTGTAAGGCTCGGTGACTGAGCGGCAGGCGATGAAATGGTGAGGTGCGGCTGCCAACTCTTCAGGGGAGGGGCGTGCCACACCGATGTTCATTTCTTTGTAGAACTGTCGAGAGTCGCACGACAGGATTTCGGTGTGTAGCCTGTTGGCCAGACCTATTGCGGCAGCGGTTTTGCCTATGGCGGTGGGACCCACTATGACGATGAGGCGTTTCATTGTCCGTCGACGGGTGTAAGACCGAATTTGTGTCCGAGTTCGAGCATCATCTTCCAAGCAGCATCACGTTCGTTGGGTATTTCGCCGTCGAGGATGGCGTCCTTTATGGTGTCTTTGATGTCGCCGATTACTTGGCTGGGGCCTATGCCGAAAGTGTTCATGATGTCCAACCCGCTTACGGGAGGCTGGAAATTGCGGATGCGGTCTTTTTCTTCAAGTTCGACAAGTTTTTGGCGCACCAGCTGGTAGTTGTCGCGGAAGCGTTTCTTTTTTTCTTCTTTCTTGGATGTTATGTCCGCTTCGCAGAGAATCATCAGGTCGTCGATGTCGTTGCCAGCTTCGAACAGGAGCCTCCTTACGGCCGAGTCGGTGACAATGTCTTCGGAGATGACTATGGGTCTCAAATGCAGCAGCACCAGTTTCTCGACGTATTTCATCTTGTCGCCGAGAGGCAGTCGAAGCCGTTTAAAGATACGCTTGACCATCTGAGAACCTTTGACTTCGTGACCATGGAATGTCCATCCGATGCGTTCGTCGTATCGTTTGGTGGCAGGTTTGCCGATGTCGTGGAGCATGGCTGCCCAACGCAGCCATAGGTCGTCGCTTTTTGCTGCCACGTTGTCGACCACTTCGAGGGTGTGGTAGAAATTGTCTTTATGGCCGCGCCCATTGATGGTCTCAACACCTTTAAGGTTGGCAAATTCGGGGAAGAATATGCGCAGCAGTCCTGTTTTTTCCAGCAGTTTGATGCCTGTCGAAGGCTTTGGTGAGAGTATAATCTTGTTCAGCTCTGAGGTGATGCGCTCCTGCGATATGATTTTAAGCCTGTCGGCATTGTCGTGGATGGCATTCAGGCAAGCCTCGTCGATGGTGAATCCGAGCTGTGCGGCAAAGCGTATGGCACGCATCATCCGGAGCGGATCGTCGCTGAATGTTATGCCCGGTTCAAGTGGAGTGCGGAGGATGCCGTCGCGGAGATCGCGTATGCCGCCAAACGGGTCGACAAGTTCGCCGAAGCGCTCCTTGTTAAGACATACAGCCAAAGCGTTGACGGTGAAGTCGCGCCGGTTCTGGTCGTCCTCGAGAGTGCCGTCCTCAACTATTGGTTTTCGGCTGTTGCGCTGGTACGATTCGCGGCGTGCACCCACAAATTCCACTTCCCATTTCTCGCCACCGTAGTGGCAGTGGATCTGGGCTGTTCCGAAGTTGCGGAATATATGGACTTCAGAGGTGTGCTCCAGATGTTGTGCCACGGCTTCGGCGAGTGCTATGCCGCTGCCGACACAGACCACGTCGATATCGGAGCAGGGTCTGCCGAGAAAGAAGTCGCGCACAGCACCTCCTACGGCATAGGTCTCAAGATTCATCTCGTCGGCCACGCTGCCAATCAGTTCATATATAGGATGTCCAAGGTTGATCAAATTGTTGTGTTTTGAAAGATAGAAGGCTGTAATATAATGCCTTTTAAATCATGATGAAAGACTTTCCGTTTGCCTAATGTTTGTCGAAGTCCTGTCGCCCGGCGATGTTGCCTTGGTCGTCGTAGAACTCCCAGATGTTGGCGCGTCTGCCGTTGATGTAGAAGCCAAGGAAATAGGGTATGCCGTTTTCGCGGTAAGAGTTGTAGGCGCCGTTTTCCACGCCGTCCTGATAGTGGGCTTCCAGCATCTTCTGTCCGTTGGCGTAGTAGAATTCCCAGAGACCGTCTTTCTTGCCGTCGACCACACAGCCTTTGGCATTGATGGAATAATTGTCGTTGAACTGGAAGCGTGTTTCTACATTGTCTTTATAGTAGGCAACCGAAAGCGGCCGGTTGTCGGCAGTCATCTCGAGAACACGCATAGAGTCGTAGGTGGATATGTATTCTTCGCCTTTGTCGTTGAAGAGTTTCCAGTTGCGTCCGGAGAGGTCTTGCTTGTCGAAGTTGCCTTTGGCATGCAGCTGTCCGTTTTCATGGTAGAATTCCCATTCGCCCACAGGAGTGTCGCCTTTGTAGTGCTTTATGTACATTAGTTTGCCGTTTTCGTAGTACATTTTTTCTCCCAAGCGCTCCACTTGTCCGCCTTTGCCGTCGACGACAATGAAAACAAGTTTTGGCTGGCCGTCCTTGTATGTGGAAAATACTGCGTCGTAAGGTCTGTGGCATGCAGCCAGCAGCAGTATGGATGCTAATGCAATGAGTGATAATCTTTTCATGTTGATATGTGATGTTTATTGTTTGCGGTTTAGGTTTTGAGTGTTATGTTTTATTCCGTTGTAGTGGATTCAGATGTCGTTGGGCCGATTAGGCGGTCATACAGAAGAAGTATCGACAAGTCTTTCGGCGGCAGTATAGGCGCTGACTTTGTTGTCGAGAATCTCTTGTCGTGCCTTCTCTATTTTTTCTTCCATGCCTGGGGCGTTGTAGAAACGTTCTTTCAGGGTGTTTTCTATTGTCTCGTCGAGAATGCGCAGGTTCTGTTGCTGCCGTTTTTGGTAGAAGTAACCGTTTTTTTTAGTAAAGGCCACGTATTCAAGTATTTTGTTCCATATTTCCTGAAGGCCTTCTTTGCTGTATGCCGAGCATGTTGTCACCGGCACGGTCCATCCCGATTCGGGCATAGGGAAGAGGTGGAGCGCATTGCGGAACTGCTGTGCGGCGAGTCGTGATTTTTCGGGGTCGATGTCGCACTTGTTTATGGCTATCATGTCGGCCATCTCCATGATACCGCGTTTTATGCCTTGCAGTTCGTCGCCAGTGTTGGCCAGTTGCAGCAAAAGGAAAAAGTCGACCATCGAGTGTGCCGCCACTTCCGACTGCCCCACGCCGACTGTTTCGACAATTACGGTGTCGAACCCTGCCGCCTCGCAGAGGATGATGATTTCGCGGGTTTTGCGGGCTACGCCACCCAACGACCCTGCCGAAGGGGAGGGTCGGATGAAGGCGTTTGGGTCGGTGGAGAGTTCCTCCATGCGAGTCTTGTCGCCGAGTATGCTGCCTTTCGAGCGTTCGCTACTTGGGTCGATGGCAAGCACGGCCAGTTTGTGGTTGAGTGCGGTGAGCATCTTGCCCAAGGCCTCGATGGTGGTGCTTTTGCCGGCACCGGGAACACCGGTGATGCCAACCCGTACACTTTTGCCAGAGAAGGGAAGGCACTGCTCTATTACCTGCTGGGCTTTGCGGCGGTGGTCGAAACGCGAGCTCTCGACAAGCGTAATGGCTCTCGAGAGCATGACGCGGTCGCCATGCAGAATGCCATCGACAAGGGTTTCGACAGGTACCTCGTTGCGCTTGTTTTGACGCATTTTTTCGAGGTAAAAATTGTTGATTTGCTCAGGCTGTTTTACTCCTTCTTGCACGCTGAGGGCACTGTCGTATTCAAAATTTGAATAAGTTTTTTTATCCTTTTCATCCATCATAGCAGTCTGACAATTAGAGTATTGTTGGGTAATATGTCGGTTGTTTCAGACTACAAAGATAAGATTATTTTGAAAAAAAATTTGTCACGTCACAAAAAATGTGTACTTTTGCACCCGATTTCGAGAGAAAAAATGGCGGGGTAGCTCAGCTGGTTAGAGCGTCGGATTCATAACCCGGAGGTCATGAGTTCAATTCTCATCCCCGCTACCAAAAGAGGCGGTTTCGCAACGAAGCCGCCTCTTTTCACATGTAAAACGGCACATTCATGATGCTCTACATTCATATTCCATATTGCCACCACAAGTGCACTTATTGCGGATTCTACTCGGTAGCCGGAAGACACAACCGCGACGAATATGTCGACGCTTTGTGCAGAGAATTGGAAATCAGACGAGTGGCTGAGCCGTTGCAGACTGTATATATTGGAGGCGGAACGCCGTCGCTGCTGTCGGCCGACCAATTACGTCGCATTGTCCGTACTATAAGAGACAACTATGATGTTTCATCGGTCGAAGAGGTTACCATCGAGGCCAACCCTGAGGATTTGACGGAAGCTTATCTTGTGATGCTTGCCGATTTGCACTTCTTCGCCCGTCTGAGTATTGGCATCCAGTCGTTTGACGATGCGGAGCTGAGGATATTGAACAGGGTGCACAACAGCAAGCAGGCTGTCGATGCGGTGTGCAGTGCGGCAAGGGCTGGATTCGGCAATGTGTCTGTCGACCTGATTATGGGGTTGCCGTCGCAGACTGAACGCCAGTGGCTGTCGAATCTTGACACGCTTTCGTCCCTGCTCGATCTGAATGTTGTCAAACACCTCTCGTGCTATGAGCTTACTGTCGAGCCTGGCTCTATCCTCGAGCGGCAGCTAAAGATGGGGCGTCTTTCGCTGCCCGACGAAGCGGTTGTCGAGAAAGAGTACGGCATCCTGTACGAGTGGTGCGAAAGAAATGGTTTTGAGCAGTACGAGGTGTCGAACTTCAGTCTGCCGGGCTTCAGGTCGCGACACAACAGCCGGTATTGGAACCGTACGCCCTACATCGGCGTTGGTGCCGCTGCCCATTCGTTCGACGGGAAGCGAAGGATGTGGAATGTGGCAGACGTGGCAGAGTATGTTGCCAAAATAGCCAAAGGTGTGCTGCCATACGACGAGGAGACCCTGACGGAGCGTGACGCCTACAACGAGTATCTTATGACATCCCTGCGTACGGTGGATGGTATTGAGAAAGAGCGTGTTCCTGAATCATTCAAAGAACAATTGTCCAAATCCATTGTTCCATATGTCGAATATGGACTTCTTGTCGAAACGGCGACAGCCTATCGTCCCACACGTAGAGGATTGATGCAGGCCGACGGTATTGCTGCGGACCTCTTTATCCGCAGATGACTCCGCCGCTGCTGTCGCGCGAGGCACCGGTCACAGAGGCAAGGGTATTATCCTTGCCATTGATGCGCAGGTAGGCCAGCAGGGCGAAGATGATGGCCTCCTTGAAATCGACGATGCGGGAGTCGATGCTTTCGATGTCGACACTGCCTATTTTCTCTTTCAGCAATTCCAGCAGATATTGGTTGTTGGCTCCACCGCCGGTGATGAGCACCTTGTGTAGGTTGCTGCCGCATTGGCTTATGGATGCTGCAAGCCGTAGCGAGATGTGTTCTGCCACTGTGCGCATTACGTTTTCCAAAGGTTGTTCCATGTATGGTTCCAGGAATGGAAGGAAGTGCTTTTCGAACCATTCCTTGCCGAGGGTTTTGGGGGCAGGCTGGTGATAGTATTCGAGAGTTTCCAGTTTTGCGAGCAGAGGAGTGATTATCTCGCCCTGGCGTGCCATCGTTCCGCCAGCGTCGTAGGTGAGTCCGGTGAGTCCAGCCAAGTGGTTGAGAGCCATGTTGCAAGGCGATATGTCGTAGGCAATACGGCCGTTGTCTACTTCGTACGAGATGTTGGCTATACCACCCAGGTTTATACAGCAGTCGTATTCGCCGAAGAGCAGCCTGTCGCCAATAGGCACAAGGGGAGCGCCCTGTCCGCCGAGTGCCACGTCGAGGCGTCGGAAATCGAAAACAACAGGCACTCCGCAGACGGCGTGAATTGCATTGCCGTCGCCTATCTGTGCCGTGAAGCCCCGGTCGGGCTGGTGAAAAATGGTGTGGCCGTGCGAAGCGATGTAATCTACACGTCCTGGGTGTTTCTCGCGGAAGTGGAGTATGCACTCGCCAAAAAAGCGTCCCAGTTCGGCGTCGGCAAGCACATAGTCTTCGGCCGAGGCGTGGTGTAGCGACGCCAGACGTTCTTGCCAAGAGGCAGGATAGTTGTAGGTTTCGGCAGCGATGAGCTGGAAATGTCGTTCGTCGCTGAATTCGCAGTAGGCGAGGTCGATGCCGTCGAGCGATGTGCCCGACATGAGTCCTATAATAAGCATTGTAATATGTATTTGGTCAATATTGTGGCACCTTTTTGGTTAAGGTGGTCGTCGTCGAAAAAGCAGGTTGTGTCGTCGAGTTGTGCCATCAGAAGGCGCTCCTCGTTGAGGTTGATGTATTTGGTGCCGGTGTCTGCCAGCGAACGCATTTTGCTTTCAAAGTCTGTGTGGTTGGTGTATGACATATACCGTCCGTTTGTGGATGGAACCTCGACGAGCAGGTAGGGGGTGCTGTGGTTGTCGAGCAGTCGGAGGCACCTTCCGAGCCATTCCATTTGGCCGTTGCGGATGTTGATTGTTTTGGGTTGCAGCGGAACGGGTTTGTAGCAGTATGGCGTCACTTCGACAAATCCTCCGTTGCAATAGGCAAAGTCGACGTCGAGCGTGGTGTCGCCGCTGGTGGTGGAGACGCGAATTGTGCTGTCTGCTGTGAGCCGCTGGACAATTGCCTTGTCGCCGCGCAGCAAACGGTCTATGTGGCTGCAGCACATGGTGTTGAAAACGCTCAAGCTCTGCTGGCCCAATGCCATGTCGAGCATCGGCCGGTCGATGTATGTGTTTGAAAGAATGTCGATGGCCGATTCGTTGCCGCTGTTTTCCATAATGTCGGGATGCACCTCGATGACGACCAGCCGCGGATGAATATGATAACGGTTGAAGAAACGGTCCAGCAGGGCATAGGTCTGCCGCGGAGTCTGGTTGCTGCTGCCAAGGTTGAAGCATCGGATTCCGGCGCTGTCGATCAGGCGGGTGTCGAATGAGCGGTAGCAATGAGACGAGCCGACAAAAAGCACTTCGGGACCACCCGACAAGGCTTGCATCGAGCCTTCTTCAAGGCGCAGGCCCATCAAGCCGTAGTTGGCTGGTATATAGCGAGTGTTAGACCCGACAGGGAGCATTCCCGCGAGCCACACCAATGGAAGATAGATAACCAGTATTCCTGTGCAGAAAACAGCAATTTTATGGAATAAAATCCTCAATTCGTCGTCTTTTTTTTCATTGCAAAAGTACAAAGAAAAAGTGAAAGAGAAGAAAAAAGACAAAAAAAAACTCTATATCAAAAAAAAACACTATCTTTGCAAATTCAATTTTTGCAGAAAGAACAAATATAAAATAAATTAATACAATTAAAAATGAAGAAGATAATCAACACCCCCAAGGCTCCCGCAGCCATTGGACCCTACAGTCAGGCAGTGCTGGCCGGCAACACACTCTACATCTCCGGACAGATACCTATCAACCCCGCCACCAAAGAGGTACCCGAAGGCATCACTGCACAGACCGAGCAGGTCATGCAGAACATCAAGGCAATCCTCGACGAGGCCGGCTTCACGTTCCAGGATGTTGTGAAGAGCACCTGCCTTTTGGCCGATATGGAGTATTTCAAACCCATGAACGAGGTTTATGCCAAGTACTACAACACCGACTGCCCTGCCCGCGCAGCGTTTGCCGTGAAGGGTTTGCCTATGGGTGTTCTGGTTGAAATTGAAACGATTGCAGTAAAATGATTAACAAAAAGGAGTGAAATGGAAGTGAATGAGAATTGAATGGGACGATAGCACCGACTGAGACATTTGTCCTCCTCACTCCCCCTGTCACTTTAGTCTCACACCTCCCTCACTCCCCCAAAAAATAGAATATGGATTTTAGCTTCACAAAACAAGAAGAACTCTTTCTGCAGATGATTCGCGAGTTTGCAGAGAAGGAGGTGAAGCCTCTCGCCGCCGAAGTCGACGAGGAAGAGCGCTTCCCAATGGAAACTGTCAAGAAAATGGCCAAAATCGGTCTGATGGGCATTCCTGTACCCACGCAGTATGGCGGTGCCGGCGGCACCAACATCATGTACGGTATGGCTGTCGAGGAACTGAGCCGCGTGTGCGCCACCACCGGCGTTATCCTCTCCGCCCATACATCCCTCTGCTGCGCCCCAATCCTTGAGGCCGGCACCGAGGAGCAGAAGATGAAATATCTGCCCAAGCTGGCCAGCGGCGAATGGATCGGAGCTTTCGGTCTGACCGAGCCCAATGCCGGTACCGATGCTGCCGGACAGCAGACCACGGCAGTGCTTGACGGTGACGAATGGGTGCTCAACGGCAGCAAGATTTTCATCACCAACGGCAGCTATGCCAATGTGTTCATCATCATCGCTATGACCGACAAGAGCCTGGGCACCAAGGGCATCAGCGCCTTCATCGTCGAGAAGACCGACCCCGGCTTCAGCATCGGCAAGAAGGAGAAGAAGATGGGTATCCGCGGCAGCGCCACCACCGAGCTTATCTTCGAGGATTGCCGCATCCCGAAGGACCGCCAGCTGGGTCAGCTGGGCAAAGGCTTCGGCCTGGCCATGAAGACCCTCGACGGCGGCCGTATCGGCATCGCCTGCCAGGCCCTCGGCATCGCCCAGGGCGCCATGGACGAGACCGTCAAGTACACCAAGGAGCGCAAGCAGTTCGGCCGCTCGATCAGCCAGTTCCAGAACACCCAGTTCCAGATGGCCGACCTCGAGACCAAGGTGCAGGCCGCCCGTCTGCTCTGCCGCTCGGCCCACTACAAGAAAGACCACGGCATACCCTACAGCGCCGACGCCGCCATGGCCAAGCTCTTCAGCGCCGAGACCGCCATGGAGGTGACCACCAAGGCCGTCCAGTTCCACGGCGGCTACGGCTACACCCGCGAGTACCCCGTCGAGCGCATGATGCGCGACGCCAAGATCACCGAGATTTACGAAGGCACCAGCGAAGTGCAGCGCATGGTGATTGCCGGAAAGTTGTTTAAATAATGATTGATGGTTTAATGTTTAAGGTTTAATGTTTAAGGGAGCTACGCAGTCCGTGCGCCTCCCGATGACAAACAAATCCTTAAACCGTAAACCATAAACCTTAAACCTTACAAAGAATGAACATAGTAGTTTGCATAAAGCAAGTGCCGGACACCACCGAGGTGAAAATCAATCCCGTGACCGGTACCTTAATCCGCGAGGGCGTTCCCTCGATTATGAACCCCGACGATAAGGGCGGCCTCGAGTTCGCCCTCCAGTTGAAGGACAAATACGGTGCCCACGTCACCGTCATCACTATGGGTCTGCCCCAGGCCGAGGCCATCCTGCGCGAGGCATTGGCTATGGGCGTCGACCGTGCCATCCTGCTCACCGACCGCCGTCTTGGTGGTGCCGATACCCTGGCAACCAGTAGCGCCATCGCAGGTGCACTGCGCACCATGGATTTCGACCTCGTCATCACCGGTCGTCAGGCCATTGACGGCGACACCGCCCAGGTGGGACCTCAGATTGCCGAGCACCTCGACCTGCCTCAGGTAAGCTATATGGCTGACTTGCAGTACGACGAGGCTTCGAAGACCTTCACCGTCAAGAAACAGCTCGAGGACGGCTATCAGGTGCTCGAGATGCAGGCTCCCTGCGTCGTCACTGCCCTGGCCAGCGCCGTCCAGCCGCGCTATATGACGGTCAGCGGCATCGTCACCGCATTCGACAAGGAAGTCGAGGTCTGGAACGCCGACCGCATCAACGTGCCCGAGGACCATATCGGCAAGGCCGGTTCGCCCACCAGCGTCTTCAAGTCGTTCCCCAAGCAGCTCAAGCCCGCCGGCCAGACCTTCGAGGTCAGCCCCGAAGAGGCCGTGGAGCTGATTGTCAACAAACTCAAGGAGAAACACATCATTTAAATGATATGGTTTAATGTTTAAGGTTTAATGTTTAAGGGAGCTACGCAGTCAATGCACCTCCCGATGACAGACAAATCCTTAAACCCTAAACTGTAAACCTTAAACCTTAAGAAAATGAACTTAGCAGATTATAAAGACGTATACGTGTTTGCCGAACAGCGCAACGGCAAACTGCAGAATGTGGCCCTCGAGCTGCTGGGCAAAGCCCGCGAGCTGGCCGACGCCAACCAGGAGAAGGTCGTCGCCATGCTCCTCGGCAAGGACATCAAAGGTCTCGCCCCCACCCTCATCGAGCACGGTGCCGACAAGGTTATGGTTGTCGACCACGACCTGCTGAAGGACTACATGACCGAGCCCTACACCGAGGCCATCACCGCCATCATCGAGAGCGAGAAGCCGAGCATCATGCTCATCGGCGCCACCACCATCGGCCGCGACCTCGGCCCCCGCGTCAGCGCCCGCAACCGCACCGGCCTCACCGCCGACGCCACCAAGCTGGAGATCAGCGACGACGAAGCCCACGAGTTCCGCATGACCCGTCCGGCCTTCGGCGGCAACCTCATGGCCACCATCCTCTGCAAGAACAACCGCCCGCAGATGAGCACCGTCCGCCCCGGCGTCATGCAGAAAATGGCCGCCGACAAGAGCCGCAAGGGCGAGGTCGTCGACTTCAAGGTCAACTTCGACGAGAAGAAGATTGCCCGCGTGAAGCTGGTCAAGACCGTCAAGGAAGAGAAGACCGTCACCGACATCAGCGAGGCCAAGATCC
>CAMOFI010000021.1 GCA_946613135.1 uncultured Bacteroidales bacterium | reverse complement strand
ATTTTCTTTATTCATTATGTATTCGCAGGCATACCACGCCGTTTATAAAAATAATCATTAGAGGTGTCGACATATCAGCTCATTAATCCAACAAAACCAGTGCACAATACCTTCAAAACAATGCACTGGTTTTTTTTGTTTTCAGCAGACTCCGCAAATTGAGTTTTTTTTCATATTTTTGCAATTTTGAACAAATTATATATAATGGCCAACAAAAAGAGCAATATCACTGAAAGCGAAATACTTGCAAAACTCGCAGTACAAGGCATGGACAACAAAAAAGCCTTCGACATAAGAATACTCGACCTTAGGGACATCCCGTCGGCGCCAACAAACATGTTCGTAATATGCAGCGGCAATGTGCCGTCGCATGTCAGCGCTATATGCGATGGCGTTTTCGAAACAGTCAAGAAAGCCACCGGCTACAATCCGCACCGGATTGAAGGCTACGACAATGCTGAATGGATACTGATGGACTATTTCGATATTGTCGTTCACATTTTCCTGAAAGACAAGCGCGAGCACTACCGCCTTGAAGAACTATGGGCCGACGGCAAGGAAATAAACTTTTCGCCCGAAAACAGCACTACTTTAAAATCTAAATAATCTACTGAACTGCAATGCAAGAAAACAACAGACCCACTGGCAACGGAAACCAGAACGGAAAACCAAACAACAAACGAAACAACGGAAAGAAGAAAGCCTCCGACTGGTTCATGTATATCATCTATGCCATCATTATCCTCTCGCTGGGTGGCGTATGGCTTGGCGGCGGAAGCAAACATGCCAATAAAGAAATCGGATGGTCAAAACTTGACGAAATACTGCGCAAGGGAGACCAAGAAAAAATCGTGGTTGTCGACCGCGACCATGCCGAAATATATATCAAAGACGAGGCTCTGAAGAACGACACCGCATACAACGACATCACGAATGGCGTAAAAGACGTCAAGGATGCCGGACACTACACATACAAGTTTGTCGATATCGAGAGTTTCAAGACCGATATCGACCAGATTGCCCAGCAGAATTTCGAACGCGACACCATCGGACTGGCTGATGCACAAGGCTACACCAACCCCGAACGGCTCAACCAGATTCGCCGCAACAGCCATATAGAGCTAACCTCTCGCGAAAGCGACCGCACTTGGGAGAAGGTGGCCTACTGGTTCGGACCGCTGCTTTTATTCATACTCTTTTTTGTTCTCATGAACCGCATAGCCACACGCCAAATGGGCGGCGGCAACGGTGGTGGAGGAATATTCAGCGTAGGCAAATCAAAAGCCAAGGTCTACGACGGCAAGACATCGACCAACGTCACCTTCAAAGATGTCGCCGGACTGGCCGGAGCCAAGGAAGAAGTGATGGAAGTGGTCGACTTCCTTAAAAACCCGAAGAAATACACCGCACTCGGCGGCAAAATACCCAAGGGTGTGCTGCTCGTTGGTCCTCCGGGTACCGGCAAGACGCTGCTGGCCAAGGCTGTGGCCGGCGAGGCTAACGTGCCTTTCTTCTCCATGTCGGGAAGCGACTTCGTCGAAATGTTTGTCGGTGTAGGTGCCTCACGCGTGCGCGACCTCTTCGAGGAGGCCAAGAAGAAAGCTCCCTGCATCATCTTCATCGACGAAATCGACGCCGTGGGTCGCGCCCGCAGCCGCGGAGGCATGAGCAACGCCAACGACGAACGCGAAAACACACTGAACCAACTCCTTACCGAAATGGACGGCTTCGGCACCAACAACGGCGTCATCGTAATGGCCGCCACCAACCGTGCCGACATACTCGACAAGGCCCTGCTGCGTGCCGGCCGATTCGACCGCCAAATCTATGTTGAACTGCCCGACATCGACGAACGCAAAGCCATCTTCGACGTACACATGAAAGGCTTGAAGCTAAGCGACGACATCGACCGCGACTTCCTGTCGAAACAGACACCTGGTTTTTCGGGAGCCGACATCGCCAATGTGTGCAACGAAGCAGCCCTTGTCGCTGCCCGCAAAAACAAGCCGCTCATCGAGAAGCAGGACTTCCTCGACGCCATCGACCGCATCATCGGAGGACTCGAGAAGCGCTCTAAAGTCATCACCACCCAAGAAAAACGCACCATCGCCTACCACGAGTCGGGCCACGCCTCGGTAAGCTGGCAGCTGAGATGGGGACAACCGCTTGTGAAGGTAACCATCGTGCCGCGCGGCAAAGCATTAGGCGCCGCATGGTACCTGCCTGAGGAACGACAGATAACCACCTACGACCAGATGTTTGACGAGATAACATCGCTTGTGGCTGGACGTGCAGCCGAAGAAGTAGTCTTCGGACAGATTTCGACAGGAGCCCTCAACGACCTGGAACGCGCCACAAAGATGGCATTCTCTCTGGTGGCCTACTACGGCATGAGCCCGAAACTGGGCAACGTAAGCTACTATGACTCGACAGGACAAAGCGAATGGAACTTCACTAAACCCTTCAGCGAAGAGACCAACCAAGCCATTGACGACGAAGTCAAACGCATAGTGGAAGAAGCCTACCAGAAAGCAAAAGAAATAATCCTTGCAAGCCGCGACAAACTTGACCAGCTGGCTCAACTGCTGTTCGAGCGCGAGGTGATATTCCGCGAAGACGTAGAGAAAATCTACGGTATGCGTCCGTGGAGCGACGAGCGCAGCAACGACCAGCCGACAGCACATCAAGAAGAGTCAACCGCAACAGAAACACCACAACCTGCCGACACGGATTCCGACTCCGACACACAAGCGGACAACGGAACTCCAAGTGCTTAAGTGTACACCACGCAATGAAAGACAACAGACTAAAAGAACAGGTCCTGAAAGACATCCGCGAGGCGATGATAGACAAAAACGTCATCGCCGACTGCGATGTGCCGTCAACGCCGGGAAGCACTTTCTTACACGCCGGCGACGACGACCTGAGTGTCGTTTTCGCAAAAAAATTCACCAGCGCAGGAGGAAAGCTGCATTACTGTTACAATGAAGCCGACATACGCAAACGGATTATCGAAATACAGCAGCAATACAACAACGTGGCCATAGGCTGCGCAAGCGAAAACCTCACCACGTTCCTTGGCCACCTCAATGTTGAAAACTGCTGCACCTGTGACCTTTCTCATCGTTATCCTTTAGGTGCCATACTGTGCGAAGCTCTTATCGCATGGCAAGGAAGCATCGTGATATCCTCGAACTTAGGACTGGGTATCACCGTTCCAGCGCTGCCCGAAGCCACCATCGTTCTGGCATTCACCTCGCAAGTGGTCACCGACTGGGAAATCGCGAACCAACGCATCAAGCAACTCTATCCTGAATACCCTGAGCAGGTTATCATTACCAATCCCGCCAGCTACGCCTATCGAAAAGGAATGCAAAAAATATACCTAATCCTAATAGAAGACGAGAACTAACGCCATGAACAAATTCGTAACTCGAACTCTCAGCGGTACAGTATACGTACTAATAGTGGTCGGAGCCATATATGCCGGAAGGATAATGGGCCACAAAACAATCGGTGCAGCAATCTTTGCCGCCGTGTTTTTCATAATCGGATTGATTGGCATATACGAATACGTCCACAACCTGGAGCTTAAAGGCGTGAAGAGCAACAAGGCGATGGCCTTCGTTGCAGGAATCGCCACCTATTGTGGGCTTATTGTTCCGTTGATGGCCTCTGGACTTTGGGCCTTGGAATCCCAGCCCATCGTTTCCGTCATCCATGCATCGGCTATCGTACTAGCCTTACTTGTTCCCGTTCTGTATCTTACCACATTCATCATCCAGCTGTGGCGCAACGACGATGAGCCGTTCACAACGGTGGGCCACACCCTGCTGCCTTCGATATGGATTATGACGCCGCTGGCATTCCTCAATACTGTCCAAAGCATCAGCGCAGGACTGACGATGATGATTTTCATACTGATATGGGTCAACGACAGTTTTGCATATATGACAGGCATGCTGCTGGGCAGGCACAAGATGTGGGAACGCCACTCGCCCAACAAGACATGGGAAGGCACCATTGGCGGTGCTCTGTTCTGCATTGCTGCAGCAGTATTTGCCGGTTCCCACTTCGCGACGGATATACACGCTGCCGGATGGGCCGTGATTGGTCTGGTCTGCAGCATTGCTGGAACACTGGGCGACCTGGTAGAGTCGATGTTCAAGCGCTATTGCGGCGTCAAGGACAGCGGCAAAATCATGCCTGGCCACGGTGGCGTGCTCGATCGTTTCGACAGCATACTGATGGCTGTTCCCTTCGTCCTGCTTTTCATAGGAATCATAAATCTGTAAACCATGTATATACACAAAGAAGGATACCGACTACTGCTGAGCACACTGGCCATCTTCGTGGCCATCACAGTGCTGATGGTCGTACTGACAGACCACCTGAATTTCTTCAACTGGCTGCTCATCGTGCTGATGTTCGGTTTCTGGCTGGCATTGGCATCGTTTTTCCGCATTCCTAAACGCGTATTCACCGAAGACCCTACCCGTCTTATCTCGCCTGCCGACGGCACCATATGCACCGTCGAGCAGACCTTTGAAAAAGAATATCTCAACAGCGAATGCCTCATGGTCAGCGTCTTTATGTACGGCACCGATGTTCACGTCAACCGCTACCCCATCGACGGTCTCGTCGAATATGTCAAATACCACAAAGGCAACTACTTCGTGGCATCTTATCCAAAGTCGTCGCTGATGAACGAACGCACCAGCATCGGCATGCTCCTCGACAACGGCCAGCGCATCCTCATCCGCCAAGTGGCAGGTGTTATGGCACGCCGCATAGTGTGCTATGCCCGCGAGGGCGAGCGCGTCAAGCAGAACCAGGAACTGGGCTTCATCAAGTTCGGCTCGCGTGTGGACCTCTACCTGCCCCTCGGTACCGAAATCGATGTAGCTCTCGAAGATGTGGTCAGAAACGGCATAACGCCCATAGCCCGTATGGATAAGTCCAAAGACAATTAAACAACTTTAATCACATTTATTCACCAATCACCAATGTCGCTCGAAGAACAGATATTATATGAAGACAATCACCTGCTGGCGCTGAACAAGCAGTGCGGGCAGATTGTGCAGGGCGACAAGACCGGCGACACGCCGCTGCCCGAGCTGATCAAGGCCTACATCAAGGAGCGCGACGGCAAACCAGGCAACGTGTTCTGCGGCGTAATCCATCGTCTGGACAGACCGGTGAGCGGCGTAGTGCTCTTCGCCAAGACATCGAAAGCATTAAGTCGCATGAACGACAGCGTAAAAGACCGCGAAATGCAGAAGACCTACTGGGCACTCTGCAAAGAAGCCCCGCCGCTTGAACAAGGGCACCTCGAGAACTGGCTGCTACGCAACGAGAAGCAAAACAAGAGTTTCGTCGTAAAAGCCGGTACCGAAGGAGCCAAACTCGCAATACTTGACTATCGCCTGATTGGCGTCACCGCAGGAGGCTACCACCTGATAGAAATAGACCTTCACACCGGACGGCACCACCAGATACGCGCCCAGATGGCCAACATAGGATGCCACATCAAAGGCGACCTCAAATACGGAGCCGACCGCTCGAACCACGACGGAGGCATATCGCTGCACGCCAGAAGCATAACATTCATCCACCCCGTGAAGAAAACCCCTCTGACCATAACTGCGCCGACACCTCAAGAGGCAATATGGGAAGACACAAAAACACTGAGCAACAGCAAACTATAAATATACACCGAACCAATATTTTATAAAATACAATGAAAAAAACAATTCTTTTGACCGCAATTATGGCCCTTGCCTGCATTGCATCAGCACAGTACAGAGTTCTGGAAAACGGATCGACTAATCTGAAAATAAAATTTTCAGCACCACAACCAGAGACAAGTACAGCAAAACTATTCGGACAACAATATGTTGTACTAAACATGAACGGTTTTGCCAAACAGACAAAAGAGGGACTGCCAACACTGCCAACACTCGTCACCACTGCCGAAATCGCATTATGCGACGGACTCTCTTACAACATTGAATCAATAGTATGCGACACCCTTGACGCCACTGCTCTCGGCATCGACATGCTGATTGCTCCTGCACAACCGACGCAGAGCAAAAGTGCACCAGACCCCACTGCCATAGTTATCGACAACAAAGCCTATTCCTCCGATGCCTTCCTCGGCGCTCCTGTAATTGAACTACACAGAATCGGCATCGCTCGCGACCGCAACCTTGCTCACATTGTGTTCAATCCTGTCAGATGGAACCCTGTCAAAAACCAAGTAATAATAACCAGGGAGATCACCATCAACGTCAAACAGCACAACGCAGACATCGATGCAACGCGCCGCATGAAGCGTCTGCACGGCACTCCTGCTTTTGGCGAAAGCATCAAGACGATAAACGCCCTTGGTCCTAAAGAGGTCTCCAACGCTCCCATACGCTACACCATCGTAGCTCACAGCTCGTTCCGCGGTGCCCTTGACGAGTTTGCCGCATGGAAACGCCGCAAAGGATTTCTGGTCGACCTCGTCTACACCGACGACAACAACGTAGGCTCCACAACCTCAAGCATCAAGAACTACCTTCAGGGTCTTTATGACAACGCCACCTCCACAATGCCCGCACCCACCTATGTCCTCTTCGTGGGCGACATAGAGCAAATACCTGCATTCTCGCATTCCTATTCGTACGACAGCCATAGCAGCGACCTCGACTATTGCTGCTGGACCGGCAACGACAACCTGCCCGACTGCTACTACGGACGTTTCTCGGCCAAGACCTTGGCTCAGCTGGAACCGCAGATATCCAAAACCATGATGTACGAGCAATATACCTTTCCCGACCCGTCATATCTGTCAAATGCTGCTCTTATTGCTGGCGTAGACCGCGGTTCAACAGGCGACAACGCCTACACCTACGGAGACCCCGCTATGGACTACGTGGCCAAGACATACGTAACCACAGCCAACGGCTTTAATAATATTGTATATTACAAAAATAACACCAGCTTTGCTCCAACTGGCGTGACGGTAACAGGCAGTTCGCAAGCCAGTCAAACCGCTCAGGCGCTCCGCACCTTCTACAACAACGGATGCGGATGGGTCAACTATACCGCTCACGGCTCTACCACCTCGTGGGGCGACCCGTCACTGACAACCAGCCATGTGTCGCAACTGACCAACAACAACAAGCCTATGTTTATGATTGGCAACTGTTGCCTGACCAACAGCTACCAGATTGACGCATGTTTTGGCGAAGCCCTGCTGCGCAAAAACAACAATGCCGGTGCCGTCATATACATAGGAGCAAGCAACTCAACCTACTGGGTTGAAGACTTCTACTGGTCGGTAGGCATCCGCAGCACTATCAACAACACCATCAACACAAACTACGACGCCAACAACCTCGGCATGTATGACCGCCTTTTCCATTCGCATGGCGAAGCCTACAGCGAGCATTGCACCACCGCCGGCTCAATGGTTTTCGCCGGAAACTGGGCTGTCGAAAACAGCTCGACAGGAAGCGATATGAAAGCCTACTACTGGCAGATATACCACGTAATGGGCGACCCCGCTCTCATGCCTTATATCCATGGCGAAGCTAATTCAATCACAGCAACCCACGCAGATACCCTGATGGTAGGAGAAAACACTCTTACTGTCACCTCCATCCCCTATGCCTACGTATCGTTAAAGGACAACAATGGCGACCTGTTGAGTGCTGCATTTGCCAATAGCAACGGTGTCGCCACACTCCAGTTTTCGCCGCTCTCCACGGTCGGAGAACACGAGCTGGTCATAACCGCACAAGGCTACCGCCCATATTTCAAGACCATTATGGTCTTAGCCAACGGACCATATATCAATGTCGAAAGTATGACAAGCAACGCACCTATGAAAAGCGGCTCGCATATCGATTTCGACATTACACTTAAAAACATAGGCATCTATGCGGCCAACAGCATAACGGTAGAAATACAGTGTCTCGACGGCAGCATCCTCTTAGACACTACCGGACAAATCAGCATGCCTCAAAGTCTAAACCCCAACCAAGAGATAAACCTCTCAGATTTCATTGGCGGCTACATCTGGCCCAACGTCAAAGACCAAACCGCAACAGAAATCAAAGTGATTACCCGCTGGGGAAACACAACAAACGATGTGGCGTACAAGACATTTTACTTCAATATCAATTCCGACAAAATCGATGTAGACGACTTCAACCTTGGAGAATTTGAAGATGATGCCGCCACCCTCGAAGTAACCTATATCAACAACGGACATGCCACCCTCGACTCGGCCAACATAACCATATTGCCTCTCGAAGCAGGACTGATGATAGCGCAGCCGTCGATAAGAGTGAACAACCTCCGAGCAAGAGAGACCTACTCGATCGACTATACGCTTGAATTGGTTGGTCCAATGCCTGTCGACCACAGAGTACCGTTCCTCATCACCATCGACAAAGGCAATTGTTCCTATAACGACACCTTGACAATCCTTTTCGGCAGAGACCTGCAACTGATAGACTTCGAAGACAACAGTTGGGGCGACTACCCATGGGTACACGGCACCAATAGCTGGACCATAACCAACACTGGGGTTCTGAATGGCAACTACTGCGCACGCTCCACTGTGTGGTCTGGAAACAATGGAAGCCGCCAAACGTCAGAACTCAGCATCGTATGGACTTCTATCATCGACGACAGTATTACCTTCTACAAAAATGTATCGTCAGAAAAAGACTACGACAAATACTATTTCCTGATTGACAATACCGAAAAAGAACAAATCAGCGGTACTGAAAACGACTGGAGCCGCTCGTCGTACTATGTCCCTGCAGGCACGCACACCTTCACTTTCAAATACGTCAAAGACTACAGCGTGAATAGCGGCAGCGACTGTGCTTGGATCGACGACCTGCATCTGCCATTGGCCGGATTCAAATACATATACATCATTGATACTGTATGTCAAGGCGAAATGTACACTTTCAACAACAGAGAAATCAACACCGATAGCATTGCTGCAGGAATCTTCTACATGAACGACACCGTTGAGACTTCAATATACAACCTGACTCTGATTATCGGACAACAGCCTGACCTCAGCATCACATCCTCTGCCGACACAATTCGCGCAGGCGAGACCGCACGTCTCACAGCCTCTGGCGCCAATTCCTACATTTGGAACACCGGCGAAAGGAACCCTGTCATCGACGTATATCCTACCGAGACAACGACCTATATCGTTAGTGCAAACAACGGCTCTTGCAGCGCTACGGCTTCCTACACCATCGTGGTCGACGGCACCATCGGCATCAATACTCCAACCAATGTCAACCATTTCACCATCTATCCGAACCCGGCTTCCGACATTATCAACATTGAAGGACCCGCTTCAGAGATACACATTTTGGATATCAACGGCCGCAATCTGCTCAACAAAACCACATCGACCGACACAACAACTATTGATGTCAACAGCCTACAAGCCGGAATCTATATCATTCAAATAACCGACAACGAAGGCGCTAAAACAGCAATAAAATTCATCAAAAAATAACAAGTTTAACGCCACAAAGACAAACCGAATCTGCCGGATTGCACTAAATTGAGCAATCCGGCAGATTTATTTTTTCTTTATAACTACAGACAACAAAGACATTAATGAACAACAAAGCAACTGACAACCAGCATATTCATAAATTTACCAAACAAAACATAACGCAAAAAAGAGAATTCGCAGCAACAAAACAGATGCATATTGCATAATTTATTGTACTTTTGCAAATCATTTTGGCACAATCCGAGCGCGTCGGATAGCAACCGAACAAACATAACCAACATTAACAAAACAACAGATATGCGAAACAAATATTACGATCTGATTGACCAGACATTCGAATTTCCGCAAGACGAATTCCGCACAGAGGATGGCGAACTCTACTTCCACGACATACCACTGATGGAAATAATAAAACAATACGGAACGCCATTGAAAATAACATATTTGCCTAAAATAAGTTCACAGATACAGCGTGCCAAACGACTGTTTAACGTAGCCATAGCCAAGACCGACTACAAAGGTACCTATAACTATTGCTATTGCACAAAGAGCAGCCACTTCAGCTTTGTACTCGAAGAAGCATTGAAGAACGACATCAACCTCGAAACATCAAGTGCGTTCGACATCAACCTCATTCTCGAGCTCTACAACCAAGGTCTCATCGACAAAAACATCTTTATTGTAAGCAACGGATTCAAACGTCAGCAATACATCGACAATATAGCCGAGCTCTACAAGGACGGATTCCACAATATAGTTCCCATCATCGACAACAAGCACGAGATGGCAATGCTCGACGAAGCACTACAGGACCCCGAAGTGCCGATGAAGATTGGCATCCGCATCGCATCTGAAGAGGAACCGAAATTCGATTTCTACACCTCCCGTCTCGGCATCCGCTACCACGACATCGTATCGTTCTACGAAGAAGCCATAAAGAACAACCCGAAGTACACCTTCAAGATGCTGCATTTCTTCATCAACACCGGCATCCGCGACACGGCCTACTACTGGAACGAGTTGGCTAAATGTGTCAATGTATACTGCGACCTGAAGCACGTCTGCCCAGAACTCGACTCACTCAATATCGGAGGTGGCTTCCCCATCAAGAACTCGCTGGCAGCCAACTACGACTACGAATACATGGCAGAAGAAATACTGGCTCAGATCAAAAACATCTGCACCAACCGCGGTGTCGACGAGCCAAACATCTTCACCGAATTCGGCTCCTTTACTGTGGGCGAAAGTGGAGCTACGCTATACAGCATCCTCGACCAAAAGCAGCAAAACGACCGCGAGTTGTGGTACATGATTGACTCGTCGTTCATCACCACCCTGCCCGACACATGGGGCATAAACCAGCGTTTCATCATGCTCCCCATCAACCATTGGGACTGCGAATACCAACGAGTCTTCCTCGGTGGACTGACATGCGACAGCGAAGACTACTACAACGCCGACAGCCATGCCAATGCCATCTTCCTGCCTAAACTGCAGAAAGACGAACCGCTATACATCGGATTTTTCCACACAGGTGCCTACCAGGAAAGCCTTGGCGGCTACGGCGGAATACAACACTGCCTTATCCCGGCGCCAAAACACATCATCATCGACAAAGACGAGAACGGAGACTATACAACGAAACTGTTCGCAAAAGAACAAAGCCACAAATCGATGCTGAAAATCCTCGGATATTGAAGCTCTCCTGAAAAAAACACACAGCATTATTTTTCACATAAATTCAAAAACAAACTATATCATAATGAAAAAAGCATTTTTCACAGCAGCATGCCTAAGCATGATGGCTCTTGCCGTTTCGTGCCAAGACGGCAACAAAATAGTTGTAAAAACCGACAAGAACCCTGAACTTCAATCAACCATAGACAGCCTCAGTTGGGCTATGGGCTTTTCTATAGCTCAAAGTATTGCAGGAACAGGTATCGAACCCAATCGCGAAATCCTGTTCGAAGCAATCTGTGCCACACTCGACAGCCGTCAGCAGGCACTGACTGAAGACCAGACCTATCATTTGCTGAACAACATCGAACGAATCGCCTCGACGGCAAATTCTGCAAAACTGGAAAACGAGCTCAAAGAAGTACGCGAACGAGAAGAAGCCTATTTCAAAGAACTGACGAAGAACAATCCCAACGTAATCAAATGCGACAAAGGCTTCTACTATGAAGTGCTCAAAGAAGGCAAGGGTGAAAAAGCAAGCATCGGTCAAGTTGTGACATTCGACTACAAAGGCAGCCTCACCAACGGACAAGTCTTCGACCAGACCTACGGCAACCGCGATGCCATAACGCACATTGTCGGCGAACCTATGTTTCCCGGCCTGGTGGAAGGCATGTGCCTGATGAACGAAGGAAGCACCTACAGGTTCTACTTCCCTTCCGAGATGGCTTTCGGCAGAAACGGCGGCGACATGATCCCTGCCAACTCAATTGTAATCTACGAAGTAGAGCTGCACAACATCCGCAAGCACCAAAATTAAGGCATTTCACTATAATCATAAAAGCGGCCGCAGAATCTGCGGCCGCTTTTTTTTCATTCATTAATAAGGTTGATTATCTTGCCTCCCCCGAGGTCCACATTCTTGTAGTTGAACCTGAAAGGCTCCTTGGTTTTGAAACGGCGCTTGGAGAGGTAAAGATCGCAGTATTCGCGTCTCCCATTACGCAATGTCCTGAGACCGTTAATCTCGATACGCTGCATATAGTCGACGGCTTTTTTGCATTCTGACACCGTTCCTGTCGGGTCTACAACCTGCAATTTGCGAGTCAAGAACGGCATATTCACAGTGAGGTCTTCAATGTAAACATTGGGCCAACAGCGAGGGGCAAGTTCCTGTCGTTTGTTGGCTTCGGTAGAGAGAAGCATGACATTGACCAATGCATGATGACGCAGAGTGACATCGAACGTGCAATGGCGTATCTTTATATCAAAAGGAGTGTACGCGTTATAGGATGAACGAATACGGACAGGTATACAGTCTTTAAAATAACAACTGTCAAATGTAACCTCTCCGTACATCGACGAAAACTGTGTCTGTTTGTTGCGCAACGTACAGTTTATGAGGTGGGCATCACGTCCATAGCAGTGTATATCGAACCGGTTGACGTCACACTCGCGCAAGGTGACATTGTTGACATTGTTGGTGCCAAAAACACCCCAAGCGGCATCGGCTTTGAAACGCACGAAAGTGGTATTCAACGTGTTGTTCATACTGATAGCATAGCCATATCCGCCAGGATAGGAGTAGGTGGAATCCACAGTCACATCCTGGACTGTACAATTGGCGCAGTTGCTTAGTGTGATGGCTCCATCGGCGTTGAACTTGGTTTTTGGTGTAGTGATATGGACGTTGCGCAACGTCACATTGTTCTGGTTCGAAATCCTGAAGCAGTATGTCTTGTGTTTCTCGTTGCGTCCCCTGTGGATTGTAATGTTCTGAATATCCTTAGGCAAGTCGTTGACAGGCACATAGCTGTACTTAGGATCCGCCGCGGCATTGTCGTAACCTGTCACCGTTTGGTTACGTCCTATTCCGTTGCTGACATACACGAGATCAGAGCGATAAACCTTATAGCCATAGCCTGTGCGCTCCGTCCATGGATTCCTGTCGTTGACAACAAGAAGATAGTCGCCTACCTGCAATTCCGGATGTGAGCGAAAGTCGCCGTTCTTGAGCATCTGCTTGTCTACAGCAATCTCCTTAAGAGGTTTGTCGCCATCGAGAGTAAAGAGAGTTATGTCTTTCTCCGAATCATTTCGTATAAAGATGACCACGCCTGCAAAATCAGTGTTGTAGGTCAATGGTAGCGGACGTGCATCGTCTGGAACTTCAAGATACAAGGTGTCAATCCCCTTATATGAGACCGGACGATGCTGGTTGAAGGCCTCTTCGTGGAACAGCGAGAGGATCTCGTAACGCTGCTTGGCATCGGTAAGGTCCAACAGTCCGAAAGAGACAGGGTTCATAGGCTCGTCTTGCAACGACGAATGGTTCTGCAGACGCTCCGGCTGCTGAGCACGAAGCGACGGACCTGACAGTACACATATCACCACTGTCAGTGCAATTACCATGAGCTGTTTAACTCTCGTCATACGGCAATGTGTTGTCATTATGCTTTCTTGACAAGAATTGATGCCATCTGACCGTCAACCACTTCAATAGTTTGGGCCAATGGGTCTTCAATCTTGGCAACAAGTTGCAAGGACTCTGTCAGTGTTTCGCTGCATATGTATGCCATGTGGTTATTCACAGCATTGTCCCACGAGCCGCTCTGCAGTGTGACATTGATTCGGTCAGTCACATCAAAACCATCCTTGCGTATGTTCTGGATCCGGTTTACAAGCTCACGCGCAATACCTTCATCTATGAGATCCTGCGTAAGAGTAATGTCAAGAGCAACCGTCAGACTGCCCTCGTTGGCGACAACCCAGCCGGGGATGTCCTGGGTGGCTATTTCCACATCCGAGAGCAACAGTTCTACAGGCTGGCCTTCAACATCAAGGTCGTAACGGCCGGCACTTTCGATGGCATTTATCTGTTCCTGGCTAAAAGCAGACACTTTGGCAGCAATGGCCTTCATTATCTTTCCATAACGAGGACCGAGCGTCTTGAAATTAGGCTTTATGCTCTTCACCAGCAAATCGTTGTCGGCAGCAAGAAATTCAACATCCTTAATATTCAGCTCGCTGCATATCAGATGTTTTACACGTTCCACCTGCAATCGGAAATTATCGTCGTGGACAGGGAGCACAATTTTTGCCAACGGCTGACGCACACGCAGGTTGCTCTTCTTGCGAAGCGAAAGACCCATTGAGCATATCTGCTGGGCCAGTTGCATACGTTCTTCGAGCGACTTGTCGATCATCTCATCGTGGACTTCGGGGAATGGAGCATGATGCACCGAGGCATACTGCGTACGTCCTGTCACACTGTTGAGGTCGAGGAAAAGGCGTTCGCTGAAGAACGGCGCTATGGGCGACATCAAACGGCTAAGGGTATCAAGACATGTATAAAGTGTCTGGTAAGCAGATATCTTGTCGGTGCTATACTCACCTTTCCAGAATCTGCGTCTGCACAGACGCACGTACCAGTTGCTGAGGTAGGAATCGACAAACTCGCCTATGGCACGTCCGGCACGAGTAGGTTCATAGTCGCCAAACGCCTCGTCGACAGTTTTAACGAGCGTGTTGAGTTCGCTGAGAATCCAGCGGTCTATCTCAGGGCGCTCATTCATCGGCACATCCTCCTCGCGGTAGGTAAAGTTGTCGATATTTGCATAGAGAGCGAAGAAACTATAGGTGTTGAAAAGGGTGCCAAACAATTTGCGACGCACTTCGTCGACACCTTCGGCGTCGAATTTCAGGTTGTCCCAAGGCTGGCTATTGGTGATCATATACCAACGTGTTGCATCGGGACCATATTTCTTCAGTGTCTCAAAGGGATCGACACCGTTGCCCAAGCGCTTCGACATCTTGTTGCCGTTCTTGTCGAGCACCAAGCCATTGGAAATAACATTTTTGAAGGCAACGCTATCAAAACACATGGTGGCGATGGCATGGAGTGTGTAGAACCAGCCACGGGTCTGGTCCACGCCTTCTGCTATGAAGTCGGCGGGGAACTGGTCTTTGCGCAGCTCTTCACCCATATAGTGAATCTGAGCGTATGGCATTGCACCGCTATCGAACCATACATCTATAAGATCCGGTTCGCGACGCATAGGTCTGCCCGAAGGCGAGACGAGGACAACATTGTCAATATATGGTCTATGCAGGTCGAACGCATTGATATCGTCGCTCGAATATGGGTTCTCACTCATAAGGCCTGCAGCAACAGCCTTGTCAATCTCTTCGCGCAGCTGCCTGATGCTTCCGATGCAAATCTCCTCGCGACCGTCTTCAGTACGCCAAATCGGAAGTGGTGTTCCCCAATAGCGGCTACGGCTAAGGTTCCAGTCCACGATATTCTCGAGCCAGTTGCCAAAGCGGCCGCTACCTGTAGCCTCTGGTTTCCAGTTGATAGTCTTGTTGAGTTCTATCATGCGGTCTTTGAGTGCCGTAGTGCGGATAAACCAGCTGTCCAAAGGATAGTACAGTACCGGTTTGTCGGTACGCCAGCAGTGAGGATAGCTGTGGGTATGTTTCTCGCTCTTGAAGAGCTTGCCTTCGCCCTTGAGCATTATCACAAGTTCTATGTCAAGACTCATGTCCTTGTCTGTCTTGGTCGGATCGAAGGCATTCTTGACAAACTTGCCTGCATATTGGCCATAGAGCGTCGTATCGACATTTTCTTTCACCCACTCGGCATCGAGGTTCTCGAGAGGAGCAAACCTGCCCTGGCGGTCGACCATAGGCATTTGCTTGCCGTCGCTGTCGTAGAGCAGCAGGTCGGCAATACCGGCCTTCTTTGCCACACGTGCGTCGTCGGCACCAAAAGTAGGAGCAATATGGACTATGCCTGTACCGTCTTCCGTAGTGACATAGTCGCCGAGTATGATACGGAACGCTTCAGTATCATTTGCCGGGCGGTGTGTTTGTGCGGCAGCGTCGACTACCGTAGGCTTTACCCACGGAATCAGCTGCTCGTAATATATTCCTTCCAGGTCTGTACCTTTGCATTCGCATACAGTCCGGTATTTCGGCTCCTCCCCTTCTTTGGTTGGGAACATGCTCCCTACCAACGCTTTTGCCATCACAATACAGCAAGGCTCATTGGTATATGGATGCACCGTTTCGAGCACAACATAGTCGATATTAGGCCCAACACAAAGCGCTGTGTTGCTCGGCAAAGTCCACGGTGTTGTGGTCCAAGCTATTGCGTATGTCGGAAGTTGGATGTTGAACGTTGACTTCAGCTTGAACATGGCCACGCATGTGGTGTCCTTCACATCACGGTAGCAGCCAGGCAGGTTGAGCTCGTGGCTCGAAAGGCCTGTGCCGGCGGCGGGGCTGAAGGGTTGGATGGTGTAGCCCTTGTAAAGCAATCCTTTGTCATAAAGTTTTTTGAGCAGGAACCACAGGGTCTCGATATATTCGTTTTCGAAGGTGATGTATGGGTTCTTCAGGTCTACCCAGTAACCCATCTGCTTGGTCAGTTCGTCCCATAGATCCTTGTATTTCAGCACCTCGGTGCGGCAAGCCTTGTTATATTCGTCCACGCTGATCTTCTTGCCGATGTCCTCTTTGGTGATTCCGAGAGTCTTCTCCACGCCCAATTCCACCGGCAATCCATGTGTGTCCCATCCGGCCTTACGGTCAACATGAAAACCCTTCTGTGCCTTATAGCGGCAGAAGATATCCTTTATGGTACGTGCCATGACATGATGTATGCCTGGTTTGCCGTTGGCCGACGGAGGTCCGTCATAAAACACAAACGAAGGATGACCCTCGCTCAGCTTCTGTCCTTTCTCAAAAGTATCGTTTTCTTCCCACCAGCGACGAACGTCTTCGCCTATTTGGGTTAAATTAAGTTGCTTATATTCATTATATTTCATACTCAAAAAACAATTATTAATATTGTTTTGCAATACTAAAATAAAAATGCAAAAATACAAAAAAAAATCAACTCACACTCATCATCTGCTCTATTTCATCACGATGTTCAAAGAGCGTACATCCTCCCGTGTGCTCCCAACCGATGGTTCCTGCGGTACGGATTTTTCTGAACAAGGGCGATCGTAGTGCTTCTTTTACGCCTATCTGCACAACGTTGCTGTCGCTGTATGGCGAGAACGGACACGGCTCGGCCGACCCGTCGGGAGCTATATGGAAGAATCCTCGGCCAGAGGCCAGACAGCCACCCAGATACTTCTCGTCGCCAGGGAATGACAGGAAGATGATGTCGGCAAAGTCTCTGCGACACATCTCTACAATCGTGTCAAGTTTCTCATTGTCGGCGTCTGTCAGAGCCAAATGTTCGGTGCCTGGCTCGGTGGGCACATACTCCACATAGAAAACCATCTTGCACCCATACGAACGCAGCATCTGGAGGAACTCAGAGCCCGTGACGTATGACATGTTTTCTGTTGTAACCGTAATACTCACTCCAAAAAAGAGGTCTTCCTTCTTGAGCATCTCCATCGACAGCAGTGCCCGCTGGAATACGCCCTTCCCTCGCCTGTTGTCGGTCTGGCTCGTGTTGCCCTCGATGCTGATGACAGGTATCATATTGAGGTTTGTGCGCAGGAAATCAATATACGACGGACCTATCAGGGTGCCATTAGTGAATATAGGGAATATCATTTCCTTCACCTGTGCTGCCTGTTCGAGTATGTCGCGACGCGTCATCGGTTCTCCTCCCGCCAACAGCGAGAAATTGACTCCCAATTCGGCAGCCTCTTCGAATATGGTGCGCCATTGCTCCGGACCAAGTGTGGCCCGCTGCGTTCCCTGGTCGCCGGCGATGCCATTGGAGCGTGCATAGCATCCCTTGCAGTGCAGGTTGCATGTTGTAGCAATGCTGCTTATAAGAAAGGGTGGTATTTCAAGTCCTTCGCTCTCGAGGACTTTGCGGCGGCGTTTTTCTGATTTCTCAAACACACGTTGCATTGTGAACGCAAATCGTGCCTCGCGAGGGTTGGACAAAAGGTTCCTGTATGCTGTGGCCATAATGTTGCGAATACTTCCTGACATATATTCCGCGAGGTCGATAGGCTGCGTATTTTCCATTGAAAACTAATTGATAATAGTAAAGATAGTATATAATAACCGTTAATATTCTGATGACAAAATTACACTAAAAAAAATTATTTTCTGAAAATATTTTTCAAACATCTGCGTTCTCGTAACCTAATCACAACTCTCAACAACTCATGCTCGGAGAATTCCTGTCCATACTCGTAGCTCTTTCGTTCACAGCCACCGCCCTCTTCGCCGAAATAGGGTCCAAACGGATGGGATCGCTTCCTTTCAATGCCATTCGCATGAGCATGTCACTCATTTTCCTTGCCATAACACTATGGCTCACCATGGGAGTCCCATGGCCATGTTTCGCCGACGGAACCACCTGGCTTTGGCTTCTGCTCTCTGGGGTTGTAGGCTATGTGGTGGGCGACTACTGCCTCATGCAAGGCTATATACTCATCGGTTCACGCTTCGGACAACTGTTCATGACCCTCTCCGCACCTACAGCGGCATTGCTTGGACGTCTGTTTATGGGCGAAGAGATGCGTCCGCTTGCCCTCGTCGGCATGCTCGTAACCCTTTCTGGCATTGCCATGTCGGTCCTTGCCAAAGAGGACGGAAACCATTTCTCGCTCAAACTCAGCATCTCGCCCAAAGGGGTATTCATCGCCTGCATGGCGGGCATTTGCCAAGGAGCAGGACTGGTGCTTAGCAAAATAGGGTTGGAGCACTACTACAATGCACTCGCCTCACAAGGCATTGCCGAAACAGCCATACCTTCCGATGCAATCATTCCGTTGCCTCTAAGCATCAGCATCCCATTTGCCTCAACCATGATTAGAGGCACCATGGGACTCATAGGATTCCTTGCTTTACTAATGCTGTTCGCTGACGACGGCATCAAACAGCTACGTCACGCCCTTGCCGATCGTAAAGCCCTGGGCTCCGCTTTTGGTTCGATGATTTTCGGTCCCTTTGTCGGTGTCAGCCTCTCACTCATGGCTACACAATACACCTCAACCGGAATTGCACAGACTCTCTTTGCACTCACGCCGGTGCTCATAATAGCCCCCTCCGCCATGCTGTTCCATCAAAAGGTGACCCCGCGCCAAGTGATAGGAGCCATTGTCAGCGTGGCGGGGGCCAGCATGTTTTTCCTATAGCAGAATCGGCCTAAAGACTAAAGGACTATCTTCTCTATCTTTGCACGGGCTTCAAGCACTGCCATATATTCGTTCATTGCCTTCAGCTGCAGGTCGTATATGCTTCGCGGACAATCAGGCGTGAACGGGAGCTTTCCACTGTCCCACAGTTTCAAGACCGCTTCAAGATTTTCCTTTCTGTTCTGGAGATGATAGTATTCTGCTTTCATTCTGTCTTTATAATCGTTTGAAAGCATCAACGATGTTATAGTCTGTAGATCCATTGGTTTTGTTTTTAGGTTAGAAATATTATTCATTGTATTTCAGCAACGCAATAATGAAAAAATTATTGTATCGCATGTACAATTATTTGTACAGAACAATATTATTGTACGCCTCCCATAGGCGACTCTGTTGCTCCCTGGCGGGCTTTGCTTTCGAGCTCCATCTTGCCGATGCGCCAGGTGAGGCCCAGGCTGACAAAGCGCGAGTCGTAACGTTGCTTGCCTGTGGTCTGGTATTGCGGCGCGGTGGTGTTGCTACCCCACTGAGCCATACCGAAGATGTCGTTGACATTCAGGTAGACAGACATGCGGCGGTCGAAGAAGTCGCTGCTGACGCCGAAGTCGAAGCCGCGGTTGGCCACCGTCTCGCTGTAGAGGGCTATGCTCGGCGAACGGTAGTGGGCGTTGGCAAAGACCTCGAGTTTGTTCCACAGCTTAGCCCAAAGGTTGAGGCGGGCGCTGAAGCTCACCTTGCTGTCGCTGAAGCCGTTGTAGTCGTAGCCATAGTTCCACACCGAGGCGTTGAAGCGGATATTGAAGAAGCCCATCGGGCGGTAGGTGGCGCTGAGTTCAAGACCCTCGGTGTGCGACGAGCCAATGTTGACGGGATAGGAGTAGTTGACCAGATAGGGGCCCAGAACGGGGTCGACCGTAGCGGCAGTCATCATTCCACGTTCGTCGGTATTGGCACGGAAGTAGGCCTTTGCTCCGATATTTCCGAACTTCATAATATACTTGCTGAAGCTGGCCTCGAGGTTGTGCGAGAACGAGTTGTGCAGGTTGGGATTGCCGGTGACGAAGCTGTAGTCGCTGTAGTTGCGGAACAGCGTGTAGTCGGCCCAGTCCTGACTGTAGCTGAAGCGACGCGTGTAGCTCAGGCTGTAGCTCTCGAAACTCTTTGTCTGGTAGCTGAGGTGGATGCTGGGCACCAGGCCGGGAAACGACTCTTCGGCATCCATCTTGTCGTTAACCGAGTGATGTTCCATCGTGGCGTTGCCAAAGGCATCCTCGAAGCGCAATCCAAGCTTGGTGGTGAAACCGCCCCAGCGTTTCTGGACGGTGGCATAGAAGGCCGGAATAAAAATATTGGCCTGCACCACCTTTGAGCGATAGGCCATATTGCTCCAATCGCCCGAAGGCAGCAGGCTGTCGAGGGTCTCGTTCTCATAATCACGTCCATATCCCAATTCGCCGCCGGTTTCGAGTTCGAAGCCACTCTTGAAGGGATGCGTGTAGTTGACGCTCAGCTGGCCGGAGGCGTTGTAGGTCGAAGCCTCCATATGGCGCTGGAAGTCGGCGAGCGAAGCGGAACGGTAGTAGCGCCAGTCGTCGCTGTAGCCGCTGTTGGAGTAATAACTGCCGTTGATGCTGACGCTCACCTTGCGCCCCGTGGTGTCGAAGCGATGCTCGTACCAGGCACCACCGTAGGCGCCGTGGCTGAAGCCATTGTTCAGCGTGGTGTCAATATATCCCATATCTACGCGCGTGGGGTTGTACTCATAGTACTGATAGTCATTATAGAACGAATTGCGATCCCAATAAGGATAGGCGCCGGCCCAGGCCATCAGGTTGGTCATACTGTCGATGCGCCAGTTGACGTTGAGGCCGGCATAGCCGCCCCAGTAGGGCATACGGTTCTTGTTGTCAAAACTTTGGAAGCGGCTGGTGTCGCCGTTATCGTCGAGCAGCGTGCTGGTGCCGTCGCTGTAAGACTTTTGCATACCGTAGTTGCCGCTAAGGTAGAGGTTCAGGTCCACCTTCTCGTTGGCCCACACATAGCTGAGCCAAGGGGATACGGCAGGCGTCGTGGTGCCGCGCACGCCGATGCAAAGCAGCTCGTTGCGTTTGATTTTCTGGTTAGTAATGATGTTGATGACACCGCCGCTGGTCGAGTAGCGCGCCGAGGGATTGGTAATAACCTCGATGCGGTCGATAGCGTTGGCAGGCAACTGCTTGATATACTGCTTCAAGGCCTCGGTATTCATATTGCTCGGGCGGTCGTTGATCCATATCTCCACGCTGCTGACGCCACGC
>CAMOFI010000020.1 GCA_946613135.1 uncultured Bacteroidales bacterium | reverse complement strand
CGGGGGTCATTCCTACGGCACCGCCGGTCGAAGGAATCAGAATGACATTGGGGCATTCTTTGAGGATGGCCTCGGTGCATTCCTGGAAGCGGACGTGGCTCTGGGTGGGAGTACCGTCGTCCTCGCGGACGTGGAGGTGGACGATGGCGGCACCGGCATCGACAGCCGATTTGGCTTCGCGCACTATTTCTTCAACGGTATAAGGTACGTTGGGGTTCTGTTCTTTGGTTACTTCTGCGCCGCAGATTGCAGCGGTAATGATGAGTTTTTCCATGATATTCAGTTTTTTATTTTATTTTCTTAATGCGTTTAGAGACTGCAAATTTACTCAAAAAAAGTGAAACTCAAAGTCAAACTATACCAAATGTGTCTTTCGGCCTTAACCATGGCCGGCTGACGCTGTTCTAAACGTTAACCTTAACAGGCCGCCGCATCACGGATTGCATGAAACATTCCGTGGTTAAAGTTAAAGTTTTTCGTTTTTGTTTTCGTACGAAGTTATCGTTCTCTGCGTTCGATGACTTCTTTGAGCTTGTATCGGTCGCCCGTAGCTGCAGGGATGGCGTCGAGAAACTTTTGGTAGTATCCGGGCGTGTCGTAGCCCCAACGCTGGAAGTTGCCGTTCTCGTCAACGCGCTTCACAACTTGGTCGTTGTATTTTACTATCAGATATTTGGCAAGATTGTTCCATCGTTGCATCATGCGGTTGGCATAGTCTATACTTTTCTTGTTGAGGTAGTCGCGACGGTCGTCGGGGGTCAGTTTTGCTATAGCCGCCAGTACGCTGTCCTGGTCTGCTATGTAGTAGTCCTCGAGTTCGCGCTGCGCCTGTCGCAGGTCGCCGATCATCATCGAGTAGCGCGGATATACCATGTTGGCCACCCAGTTGTTGACCCAGAAGGCCGACTCGAAACTGAATTCGTTGCGCTGGTTGTTCTCCGGACGGAACGGGTCGGGCACCTGCTTTAGGCAGCAGTACAGAGGCACGTAGGCCACCATGTTGGCATCGTCGCAGTTGAACCATGTCACGCCTCCCACGTCGTCGGGCAGCCACGAGCGCATCTGGCACACCATAGTGAAGCCGCTTTGCTGCGTGGCTATGGGCCGTTCGCGGAAGAGGTCGGTGCCGTCCGAGGTCTTCATGTGCATCGGCAGCGGACGGATGGGCATTCCCCACGGTCCGGCACTCATGTCGGCAGTCATGTCGAGCGGCGTTCCCTCGAAGTGGTCACGCATGTCTTGCTGCAAGTCTTTGAGGGTTAGAGGCTTTTTGGGTTTTACCCATAACGGCAGCGCATTGCATTTGTCGAACTCGCCGTTGATGTACGGCAGGTAGAGGTCCATGTCCGAGCGGTGGTGGCGGAAGAAGCTCCACACACGGGCGTCGGCGTAGCGCACATTCTCGAAGTCGATGGGGCAGTAGGCGTCGCGGAACGAGAAGTCCTCGTCCTTGCCGTTGAAAAAGCCCTTCTTGCGGGCGAATTCAATCACATCCCATGCATAGACGCACTCCACCTCGGGACTGTAGATGAATTGCAGGTTGCGGCTGCTGACAGATTTTCGTTCGCCCTTTTTGGCCTTCTTATTTTCGAGAGGGAACTGGCGAATGCGGCTCAGGTTGGCATGTGCCGATATACAGTCGTCGGGTATGCGCAGGGCCACCCACACGGCGCCTTTGCGTCCCGGCCCCTTGCCTACGACTTCCATGATCCAGGCCTCGTTGGGGTCGCAGACGGTGATGCTTTCGCCCGTGCTGTTGTAGCCGTATTTCTCCATCAGCTCGGCCATGCAGCGTATTGCCTCGCGGGCTGTGGAGGAACGCTGCAGGGCCAGGCGCATCAGGCTGAAATAGTCTAGCAGCCCGTCGCCGTTCTGCAGCTCCAGACGTCCGTCGAAGGTGCTTTCGACGATGGTCACCTGACGCTCGTTCATGAATCCCACCACGCCCAAGGTGTATTCCACCTGGTCGACATATTGCCCTTCGTGGCTTGGCCCCCAGCCGTGGATGGCTATGGGCTCGCCCGGCGTGTGGCGTCCGCTGGGCGTATGGAACAGCGATCCTGCAAAGCCGAATCCGTCGCAGTTGTAGGTGCACATCACGCTGCCGTCGGCCGAGGCCTTCTTGCCCACAATGAGGTTGGTGCAGGCCATCGCCTCTCCAGCAACCATCATTATTGCAGCAACCATTGTCATGAAAAATCTCTTCATAATTGTCGTTTTGTTTCTTGTTTTGGTATTTGTGCGTAGTTGTTCGATTTAACCCAAATCGGTCATTAGGATTTATGTATTTGGGTTTAAATTTGCAAAATTACACAATAATACGCAAACGACGACGTTAAGACAAAAAAAAATAACATCTTTCAGTAAGTACACACCCCCATGCACCGTTCCAAAATTCTACTCCATATATTCTTGCTCATTGCATTGGCAGTTGCCATTCCCGCCAACGCCCAGTCCAAGTCGAAGAAACAACTCGAAAAAGAAAAGACACAGCTCGAGGCGGAAATAAAAAAACTTAACGCAGATCTTGCCAAAGCAAAGAAGAACACGAAACTAACAAACAGTCAGTTGGCTTCGTTGAATAAAAAAATCAAGGAACGTAACAGACTGATAGACAATATTAACGGTCAACTGTGCCATATCGACAGCCAGATCAGCCGGATGAACGACAGCATCAGCACTATCCAGACCCGTCGCAAGACCCTCCAGGACAACTATGCAGCCACAGTGCGAGCCCTTTATCGCGAATACAGCAAACTTGACAAATGGGTTCTACTCTTCGACACCCCTTCCTACAATAAAGCCCTTCTCCGCACCAAATACTTCAAAAAATACAACCAGTACCGCCTGCAGCAGTCGGCAAAGATACGTCAATGCGAGCAGGACTTGATAACTGTCAACGACGAGCTGCAGCGCCAACGGAGCCAACAGACCGACCTTCTAAGCCAAGAAAAGCGCCACCGCGACCAGCTGACCAAAGAACAGCGCCAGAAAGAGGCATCGGTGCAACAGTCGCGCGACAATGAAAAGAAGCTCAGCAAACAGCTCAGCGCCAAAGAGGCGCAGAAGCGGAAACTCCAGCAACAGATCCAACGACTCATCGACGAAGAGGTCCGCAAGGCCGCCGCTGCCAAGGCCGCTGCCAAGTCATCGAAGGCTCCGTCGTCCAAATCTTCCGGAAGCAAATCTTCGTCGGGCGACACAAAGACTGGCACATCAAAGCCTGCAGAGAATACCGTCACCGACAAGACAATAGCTGAGGAAGCAGCCCTTTCTAACGATTTCGCCTCGAACAAGGGCCGTCTGGCATGGCCTGTTGCATACACTTCAATCACACGCAACTACGGAGTGTATACCCACGAGAGTGGCGGTCAGAACATGAACCACGGCATCGATATGCTAACTGTTCAGGGCACCAATGTCTATGCAGTTTTCAAAGGCAAGGTTACCAGTGTTTTCACCTGTCCCAACGGCACACATGGAGTCATCATCCGTCACGGTGACTATATGACCGTCTATGCCAACCTGGCGTCGCTCAGCGTCAAGAAAGGCCAGTCTGTCAGTACTCGCGCCACCATCGGCACCGTTGCCAGCGACGGTGACGGTCACGGCGAGTTCAGCTTCCAGCTCTGGAAAGGGCGCGAAAGCCAAAACCCCCGCAGCTGGCTGAGGTAATACTATTAGGAACAGTGTGTTTTAAAAACTCTTCAGCTCGCATGTTTCGCCGTCGAAGACGGCGTAGTCGCGGTGCTCGATCCAGTTGCCGACGTTGATGTAGGTGGCGTTGCCGAGTGGACGGACGATGGGGGTGTGGCGGTGGCCGAAAAGGAAGTAGTCGTAGGGCTGCACGCCAGCATCGAACTTCTGTTGCTGCATCTTTTTGCAATAGAGGTATATGCCTTCGCGCTCGTCGCCCAGGTAGCCTGTTTCGGTTAGTGAGTGCTTCTTGCGGCTGCTGCTGCTCCAGCGGTTGGCCACCGGGAAGCCGACGTTGGGGTGGATGCCGGCAAAAAGCCACTGGTTAAGCCGACCGCGGAAGACACGCTTAAGCATGTTGTACTTGCGGTCGTCGTTCCACAACCCGTCGCCGTGGCCTACGAGGAACCGTTTGCCTTCCATCTCCATGGCCGTAGGTTCGTTGTGCATGATGACGCCGACCTCCTTTTCCAGGTAGTCGAACATCCACATGTCATGGTTGCCGATAAAGAAATGCAATTCAATACCGCTGTCGGACAATTCGGCCATTTTGCCCAGCAGGCGCACAAAGCCACGCGGCACGGCATAGCGGTATGTGAACCAAAAGTCGAATATGTCGCCAAGCATGACTATCCTCTTAGCCTCAGGAGCGATGCTGTCGAGCCAGCGTACCATGTCAAGTTCGCGCTGGCGGCTGTCAGTGCCGCTGCCGAGGTGGGCGTCGGTGATGAAAAAGGTCTTGGTTCTCATTCTACTATGAATTCCTGTCCGGCCTGTTGCTGCTGCTGCGAAATCATGCGGGCGCTGCGGGCGCGCTCCACGCGGGTGCGATAGTATTGTGTGTGCGGATTGTCGGGATTCTTTTCTTCAAGACCTTCAAGTACCTGCTCGAAGACCTCGAAATCGGGCTCAGAATAGAACACACGTCCTGTGTGGTTGAATGGGGCGTCGATAGCGTAGAGTGTGCTGAGCGAGCCGCGGTTGTCCTCAATGAAGTTGTGGAACATGACATAGACAGTGTTGTGCTCCGCAACGAAGATGGAGTCGGTCTCCTTATGAGCCCTTTCGTATTCGGCCTCGCCGAGGTGCTCGCGGTTGTAGCGGTCGCGCTGCGCAATATCGGCAATGGTGTTGTTGGCGTCGTTGATATAGCTCTGGATCTGCCACATGAGCTGCGATTCGGGCGAACCATCGACGTGATAGCTGCCGCCCAGGTCGGCGGCATCGCCGCTGAGGGATATATTTTCGCCGTCGGAAGGCAGAAGGACTATGTAGTCGTATTCGCTGCTATGCAGGTTGAAGAAGGTCTGGTACTCCATGGCGACTTTGAATTTGAAGTGGCCTTTCTCGTCGCATGGTATCGAGTCGACAAACTGGGCACCGTTGTCGGGAGTCATCTCTTCGATATAGAGCATTTTGTCGGCTGCATTTGCCAGCGTTCCCTCGACGGAGAACTCCATCTTCCCGTCGCTCTTGCTGCTATGGCAGGATGCCAGAGAAAGCATGGTTAGGGCAAGCAGCATAATGTTTTTTATTGTCTTCATTTTTTGTTTTGGTAAGATGTTATTGTTAAACAACAAAGTCCACTATCGTTATGGCTGCCATAGCCTCGACTACCACGACGGTGCGTGGCAGGTGGCAGCGGTCGTGGCGCCCCGAAGGTGTGATGGTGGCCAGTGTGTGGTCGGGAGCGAGGCATTCTGTGGGTTGCGGTATCGTCACCACGGGGTGGAATGCCGTGCGGAACGTGATAGGCATCCCGTTGCTGATGCCTCCCTGTATGCCTCCGCAATGGTTTGTCATCGTGCCGATATGGCCGTCGGACGCGTACCAGTGGTCGCGGAACTCGCTGCCTCTCATCGCTGCAGCCTTGAATCCTATTCCCATCTCGAAGCCTATTGCCGACGGTATGCTCATCATGGCTGCAGCCAGACGTGCGTTGAGCTTGTCGAAAATAGGGTTGCCCAGACCGGCAGGAACGCCTTCGATTGTGCATTCTATAGTGCCTCCAGCGCTGTCGTTTCCAGCCGGTGTGTGGCAAGAAGCCGTGGCCGTGATGCTGATGCCTTTTTTGTTCAGAATCATTTTTGCTATGGCTCCCGCCGCAACACGCACTGCCGTCTCACGTCCCGAGGCACGTCCGCCTCCGCGCGGGTCGCGTATGCCATAGCGCTGAAGTGTCGTGTAGTCGGCATGACCGGGACGGAGCAGCGAGGCAAGCTCGTCATAGTCGCTGCTGCGGGTGTCGTTATTGTTGATGATTAACGCAATAGGCGTGCCGAGTGTGCGCCCTTGGTATATGCCGGAGAGGTATTCCACCTTGTCAGCCTCCTTACGGCTCGTTGCATTGCCGCCAACGTGGCGGCGGGCCATCTCGGAAGCCACAAAGGCATAGTCGACTTGCAGGTCGGGTGGACATCCGTCGATGATCCCACCTATAGCGTTTCCGTGCGATTCGCCAAAGGTGGTGAGTCTGAATGTGTTTCCTGTAGTGTTCATGCCCCGTCGTTCTGTTTGCTAAAAACGGAAACAAAAACATGAAACATTCATGTTTTCGTTTCCGTATGTCTACTATTTTACTTCAAGCAGCTCGACTTCGAATATAAGAGTCGATCCCGGCGGTATGTCGCCAACCGGACTTTCTCCATATCCCAGATTGTAGGGGATGAAGAGCATGTATTTTGACCCTTCGTCCATCAGCTGCAGTCCTTCGGTCCAGCCTGGTATGACAGCCCCGACAGGAAACTCCATGGGCTCGCCACGCTCTACGCTGCTGTCGAAGACGGTGCCGTCGATGAGTTTGCCAGTGTAGTGTACCTTGACAGTGCTGTTCAACGTCGGCCGTTTCCCGTTGCCGTCTTTAAGCTTGAGATATTGCAGTCCGCTCTTGGTGGTGTAGACCGACTTGTTGTTGGCGTTCTTTTTCAGGAATTGGGCTCCTTCTTCCTTGTTTTTGTCTACAGATGCCATCATTTTGTCCTGTTTTTCTTTTTGGCGTTGTTCGAACTGCTTCTGGAAACGTTGCAGGATGGGGGTCATAGTGGTACGGCTCCAGTTGTTCGTGCCGTGGGCGATATCGGTTAGCGAACGGGCGACAACCAACAGGTTGATGCCTAAGTTCTGCTGCTGCCAGGAGGTGGCTATATCCTTGCCTATGGCATAGGAAGCCGAGTCGTTGAAAGAGACAATTGGGGCAGGCTGGTGTTTCTTCAGTTGGCTGTTGGCGTTGTCGAGTTGCTTCTGCAGCTCTTCGTTTTGCTCGGACATTTGTTCGTAGGCTTGGGCCTTTTGTCTCAGTTGGTAGTAGTAGGCCTCGTCTATAATGGCCTTACCGCGTTTGATGGTCACTTCAGGAGCTTGTGCATATAACGCCGATACGCATCCAAGGGCACATGCAATAAAAAAAACTTTTTTCATCGTATAAAATTGAGGGTTTCAAATATATTGAATGTTGAGCAGAGCTCTGCAATGTAGCAAGTCTGCCCAACATCCGTTGTAGTTTTTTATTGTGTTATGCTTATTTGTATATCTTGGCTTTTGCGCCGTCGAGGATTTCCTTGCCGCACATGGCCAGTGCCAGCATCTCGTTTTCGCCTTTATAGATCTTGACGGGAGCAATCCATTCGATGCGCTTTGTGATTTCAGCCATCCAGGGTTTGCTGTAGGCGATGCCTCCTGTGAGGAGGATGGCGTCGACTTGACCGCAGGTGACGGCAGCAAGACGGCTGATCTCCATGGCTACCTGATAGCAGAATGCATCGACCAGGAGTTTGCATTTCTCGTCGCCGGCAAGGGCTTTTTTCTCAACTTCGTAAGCATCGTTGGTTCCAAGGTAGGCCACGAAGCCACCTTCGGCAGTAACCATCTTCTTGAGCTGGGCCTCGGTATATTTGCCGCTGCAGGCCACCTCAATCAGTTTCGATGCGTTGATGCTGCCGCAACGGGTAGGGGAGAAGGCTCCGAGTCCGCAAAGCGCACGGTTAACCTCAACAACACGGCCATGGTTGTGGATGCCTACACTGACACCGCCACCCATATGGGCGATGATAAGGTTCAGATCCTCGTATTTCTTGCCTAATTCGCGGGCATAGAGCTTGGCGGTCATTTTCTGGTTGAGACAGTGCCAAATAACTCCTTCGCGGCTCGGATCGAGGTCGAAAACAGGGTGACCGCTGATTTTTGCAAAGTCAGGACGCTCGTCGACGATGCCGGGGTCGGAAATGTAGGCGTGCTCAAGGCCGATCTCGCGCGATATACTGTCGGCAATGAGTGCTCCAAGGTTGCAAGCATGCTTTCCTTGTATGCCGTCATGACATTCTTGTTTCATGAGTTCGTTGACCTCGTAGGTGCCCGACTCACAAGGACGGGTAAGACCACCGCGACCCATGACAATGGCAATTTCATCAGTGCCAACATTGTGGCGTTTCAGCATGTCCAGGATGGCTCCTTTGCGATAGTCGAATTGGTCAGCTACCTCTTTGAATTTCTGGATTTCCTCGATAGGGTGGCTAAGGTTCTCGGTGAAAACTTCAGTCTCTCCTTCGTAAATGGCGGCTTTTGTGGATGTTGCGCCAGGGTTGATCACTAAGGTGAATTTCTTTGTACTCATATATTTAATTGAATTATTCTTTTATAATGCTTTTGCAAAATTAAGAAATTTTTTGTAACTGAAGTGCACGAAAAAATTTAATATGCGTTTTTTTACATCTTAAAATGTTAATAACTTATTATCTTTGCTTGATAATCAAAATAATAGTGTTTGATATTTTTTTTCTTTTTTTTAGCGTCTCTCTCGTCATTTTCTGTTTCTGTGCTTAATTGCATAATATTTTTTTTATTTTTGAGTTAATAAAATAAATTTTTCATAGATGACTGTGATATTCAAACGATATAAAACTGTTTTTTTATTTCTTGCCACATTAGTTCCTTTTGCTTCATTCTGCCAGGCGCAGCAGCCTGCTCGGAATGTCGATACAAGCTATTTTATGGCAATCGACGAGGCAAACTACGACAGTCTGCTCCATTACTTTTACATGCAGCAATATGCCAAGCTCGCAAAGCGCCACCAAAGCCGTCATGCATCGCAGGCCTATGCCGAGTTCGATAATATACCAGACTCGGTGTTTGTAAAGCGTTTGCACGACCTGCACATGGTAGTGCCGATGACATATAATTCCGAAGTAAGGGCCTATATCAAAGCCTACGTCCGCATTATGAGCCGAAGACTTGACGCCATGTTGTCGCTTTCGCAATATTATTTCCCTATGTTCGAAGAAACCCTCGACCGATACCATGTGCCTGAGGAACTTAAATATCTCACTATCGTTGAATCCGCCCTCAATCCTCAGGCGACGTCGCGTGCAGGTGCTGCAGGCTTGTGGCAGTTTATGTATTCAACAGGTAAACTATATGACTTGGAAGTCAATTCGTTGGTCGACGAACGACGCGACCCCTACAAGTCTACTGTAGCCGCAGCACGATTTTTGCGTCGACTCTACGACATGTATGGAGACTGGCAGCTGGCTATGGCAGCCTACAACTGCGGCCCAGGCAATGTCAATAAGGCTATTGCAAGGTCGGGAGGCAAAAGCACATTCTGGGAGATATATCCCTACCTGCCACGCGAAACACGAGGATATATACCTAAATATATAGGTGCAACCTATGTGATGAACTACTATCATGAGCACGGGTTGACAGCCGGGCGTTATGAACTGCCGCTACGTATCGATACCATCAACCTTAAGCATGATGTGCATTTCGCAGTGGTCGAAAAGTTCACGTCGATACCCCGCGAGCAGCTGCGTCAGCTCAACCCCCAGTTCCGCACCGATGTTGTGCCAGCCTCGTCGCGCCTCTATGCCATAGCGCTTCCGTCGGACAAGATGTCGCTCTTCCTCAAATATGAGGACACCATCTATCACGAATCGAAAGACACCATCGGCAAGAATGCCGTTGTTCCCATCTCGGCGGGCACGATTATATATCACAAAGTCAAAAAAGGCGAGACCTTCGCCTCTATAGCACGTAAATACGGAGTGTCGGTAAGCAACCTGCGCCGATGGAACGGCAAGGGACGCCACAGCACATTGAAAGTGGGCACGAGGCTGAAAATACACCTGCCGGGACAGACTGCCCAACAAAAAGAAACGAACCCCTCAACTCGGGACACGGTGGCTGTGGCTCAAGTCGACGCTATCGACACAGCTACAACGGCAGTACGGCCGGAACGCAAGACTAAAAAAACTGTCGCGGCTTCCCATCCAAAATACCATGTCGTCAAAAGAGGCGACAACCTGTCTGCCATAGCCAAGCGGTATGGGGTGACAGTGGCGCGACTCAAGAAAATGAACAATATGAAAAGTGACGTGATACGCATCGGACAGCGACTGAAAGTGGAGGAATAGCCATGAAAAAGAAATTCAAAGAAACTATATTGTGGAAGGTGATCAAAAACAAATATTTCATTGTTTGTTTCTCGTTTCTCCTCATCATTCTGTTTTTTGATGAAAACAATCTGCTCGTTATCCGGTCGTTGAAGCACGATGTGGCAGAACTCAACAACACTATCGACACAATGCGTCAGGGTATTTACCAGGACAGCCTCCAGGCCGAAAGATTGAAGTACAACCTTGATTCGATCGAGCGCTACGGACGTGAAAACTACTATATGAAGCGTGAGAACGAAGATGTCTTTGTGGTCAGTCGCAAAAGCAATAAGTAAGCTCCAAAAGAAAATATCATGAAATCAACCAAGTCGTTCTTTACCGTTGTTTCTGTCATGCTGCTCATGTGTAGCATGGCGTCGTGCAATGCAATCAAGAAATTCCTCAACACCGATTTGAGTGATGAGGACTATATCGTAGGGCAGCTTTATGCCGACGAGTTTGTGAAAGAGACGCCGATAAAGGCTCAACGCCACAATGTCAATAACAATAGCGGCAATGCCAGCAAGACCGGTATTGAATTGAACGACAAAGACAACAGGAAACTGTATGCTGCCATCGACTCGTGGTATGGCACTCCGTACCAGTACGGGGGCTGCAGCACGAGCGGGGTTGACTGCTCCTGCTTTGTGGGCAACATTTTCAAGACCGTCTACGGAATAACGCTAAACCGTATCGCTGCCGATATCCTGAAGAATATGGACAAAACAGTGAGCCGTAAAAACTTGCGCGAGGGCGACGTGGTCTTCTTCACCAATTCGAAAGGCAAAGTGTCGCACGTGGGTATCTACTTGAAGGACGATATGTTTGTCCACTCGTCCACTTCTAATGGCGTTATTGTCAGCTCGCTTGACAACAGCTACTGGAAAAGCCACTTCTATAAAGGCGGTCGCCATAAAGCTGTGACGACAAAATACGAGTGATTGCTCATCAGGGCACCAGTACCTTGAGCGATTTGCGCACGTTGCGGAAGTGCAGCTCGGTGCCTATGCGCTCGCCTTCGCCGTCGATGTTGACCCATTTCTCTTCGTTGTTGTATACGGTCACTTCGTGTGCCTTGAAGTACTCCACATGCTGCGACAACTCAAAGTGGTTGAGATAAAGCAGCGGAGCTGTCATTGGCAGATGCAGCAGCGGTATACGGTCGACGATACATACGTCGATAAGGCCGTCGTCGAGTTGTGCAAGTGGCGCTATGGCAGTATTGTAGCCAAACTGGTTAGAGTTGGCAAAACTGATAAACCACGCCTTGCGTTCAATCTCGTTGCCGTCGATGTTGAGTCGGTAGGTGTGCTCTTTATAGGTAGGATAGTCTGTAAGAATAATCTTGGCATAGGCCTGCAGGCCACGGACCTTGGTCTGTTTCATGCGGCGTGCCACACGAGCGTCGAACCCAATGCCTGCAATGCTTGCCACCACGCGGTCGTTGAGGTATATGGTGTCTATTTCGGCCACCTTGTAGTGGTTCAGAGCCTCTATGGCATGAGCGGGGGTGAGCGGTATCTTCAGGTTGCGTGCCAGCCCGTTGCCGCTGCCGCACGGTATGATGCCGAGGGCTATGTTGCTGCCTACCATTCCTGAGACGACATCGTTGACGCTCCCGTCGCCGCCAACGGCAACAATGGCGTCGAAACAGCCTTGCTCTACGGCCTCTTTGGCCAGCTCAGTGCCATGGTGGATGCGCTCGGTGTAGCGCACTGTATAGTCGAGCAGACTTCGGTCGATGGTCTGCTCAAGAAGCGACTCGATCTTTTTCTGGCGTCCGATGCCGGAAATGGGGTTGACTATGAAGAGAAAATTACGTTTCATTGTAGTTTGTTGTTTATCATTCTGTCTGCGTATTGTTGCAAAACGGCTTTCATGAATTGCAGTTTGCCGTTGCCGTCTTGTTCGAAGGTGCGGCTACGGCTTTCTTCGAGCAGGGCAACCCCGTTGTTGTCGACCAGTTGGTGGTAGCCGCATCCGTAGGCTATCTGCCATCCTTCGGGTTGTTGGAATGCACTTGTGCCGAAGCAGATGCATGGCTCGTTGTAACCCAGATAGTCCAGCAGGGTCGGCATGACATCGCTTTGCTGCATGATGCGGTTGCTGCGCTGACCTACAGGGTGCTGCGGGTCGAACACTATCATCGGTATGCGATACCATGAGTCGTAGTTGTTGAACTGTGGCGACAGCGCCTGTGCCGGATGGTCGGCCATGATGATGAAAAGGGTGTTGTCGTACCACGGCATCTGCGATGATGTGGCGAAGAATTTGCGTAGGGCCATGTCGCTGTAGCTCACACATTCCAGTATGGGGTGTTTCCCTTTTGAGAATGCTCCTTTGTATTCGTTGGGGATGGTGTAAGGATGGTGCGACGATATGGTGAAGACACCGGCAAAGAAGGGCTCCGGTGTGCGGGTGAGTTGTTTGGCCATGTATTGCAGGAAGTGCTCGTCGAAGATGCCCCATGTGCCGTCATGGTAAGCATCGTTGCCAAACTCGTTGCGGCCGTAGTAGGCGTCGAAGCCTATCTTTTTACAGAAAGCGTCGAACCCCATCGAACCGTTGTATGCCCCGTGGAAGAAGGCAGTACTGTAGCCATGGCGTTTGAGTAGCTTAGGAAGGCCTACTATGTCGTTGTTGCGGAAGTCTGACATCAGCACCGGGCGGTCCATCAGCGTCGGCAGCGATGCCATGACCGACGGAATGGATTCGATGGATTTCTTGCCGTTGGAGCGGCCTTGAAACAGAAGGCTGCGCGAGGCAAGCGAGTCAAGGAACGGCGTGAAACTTTCCATTACACCGTCATTGTAGCAGCCCATATACTCCTGCGAGAAACTTTCCAAAATGATGATTACTATGTTCTTTCCGCGGTAGTGTATCAGACTGTCGCTGCCTAAGTAGTATGTCTGTCCCGCTCCAGCCCTGAAATTGCCATAGCTTGTGGCTTTGGCTTTGGAGGTGCTGTCGGCGATAGGATGGAAATGGGGGTTGAAGAGAGCCAGGGCCTCCTGGTCGCTCATATATTCTACGGGTTTGAGGTCGTCAACGCCAAGAGTTCTTATGATGTTATATGGCGAGTTTAGTACCAGAGGGGTGTTCTTCATCTGGCAATAACGTGCCGAGTCGTTGAGCTCGATGAAATGACGTTGGACTCCACCACGGACGAAGAACAGCGTGAATAGCAGACCTATACCGAGACCGATGAAGTCGTTGCTTCGGTTGATGGCGTAGATGTTCAGGTTGGGATACTTGATGCGGTGCGAAAACACCAGGAAAAGGACTATAATTGCCACACCGCTGACGCTTACAGGCCAATAGTCGACAAGAAACTTCGGAATCAGGTTGCCCATGTCGCCGCCTACACCCATGTAGGCAAACATCTCGCTGCTCATGCGGCGGTAGGTGAATTGGAAATAGGCCACGTCGATATGGTTGACAACAATAACAACCAGTGACGGTATCAGGAAAAGCAGGTCGCTGACGAAACGGTACCAGCGTTTCCATCTCATGTTGGTGGGAATAAGGTTCAGGACGATAAAAGGTGTCAGTACCAAGGTGACGGTAGCCATAGCGTAGCGCAGAAATCCCCATGCAATACCCATCCATTCGCCGAATGATGCAACCTGAAAATGGTGCCAGTTGAGCAAGAGGTAAGCCACCTGCGTAAGGGTCAGGGCGAGAAGGGTAAGGAGAATTTTCTTCGAGATGTATGTGTATATGTTGCTTGACATGTTGAATTATTGTTTGCGTTTTTACGTTATTGTCTGTTTGTAATTACGGTTTGTATTTCGAGGCTTGCAGAATGGATTGTGAGTCAGTGTTGTCAAAGAGCTCTTTGACGGTGCATTTGTTGTTCTGCATATATTGGCGCACTATCTGCCATCCTATAAACTCTGTTGTGCGTGGCGCCGAATCCTTGAAAGCGTTGGTTTTGGGGGCTTCGTCGAAGAGGTTGTGGTAGCGTGCGATGTCTTTCTCATAAAGCAGGTTGTTCTGGATGAAGTATGTCCAGATGTTGCTTTCGTTCTTCTTGGCCCATTGCAGCTGCTCTTCGGAGTAGCGTATCTTGAGGTGGTCAGCTTTGTCTGGCATCACTATGTCAAGGAAATACAGCACTTTGCCTTCAGCAATCATCAGGTCGAGCAAGGAGGTGCTCTCCTCATTAGGCGAAGCGATGTATTGGCGTGCAATTTCTGCCATTATGTCGGACGCCAGGAAAGCGCTGTCGCTCCGCTCGACAATGAAAAGGGGGAGGCCGAAATAAGAGTAGCCTTCCATGTCGCCAAGTGCATATTGGTCTATGCTGACGAGCACGCTTTTGCTGTCGCGGTCGGCAATGATGCGCTGTGAGTAGTCGAAATAGCCTGAAACGAAGGTGGCAAATTGGGTGATATCGATTTCGTTGTAAGCCTTGTGAGCCTTCGAGAGAGCTTTGCTAAGCTCTTTTTCAAGCCAGGCAAGGTTGTCGTAACGCCGTTCCGTTATGCTGTAGATGTTTTGTATTGTGCTGTCGCTGATGAAGTCATGCATCTGCATCATGAAAGTCTGGTCGTTCGGGAAAATGTTTAGCAGCGGGCTCTTGAACTGTACTTTGAAGTCGGTGAGGGCCTGGCTCAATTGGTCGGCAGGAGTGTCGAACATCACCTTCTCATAACGCAATATGTTGATTCCAGTGTCGGAATGACGCTCTGCTTTGTTGCCGCACGATACAAGTAGTATGGTTGTCAACAGGCTGATACAAAATATTTTTGAAGCTGATTTCATATTTTTATTTGTTGCAAGACAAACTGCAAAATTACATAATTCTCTCGAAATACATGTATGTTAGGGCTCATAAATAAAAATGATGAGAGGCGTGCCTAATAGTGGGAAGGCACGCCTCTCGAAAAAAAGGTATGTCAGCTCGAAAGGCCTAAGGCTGCCTATGCAGTCTTAGTTTTCCTGCTTGTTTTTGTCGCTGTCGTTTTCTTCGTTGGCCTTGTTGTCGGAGGGTTTGTTTTCCTCATCGATGATCCTTATTTTGGCTTCGAGCAGTGCTATCTCCTGGCGAGCGTTGCGCATTTTTTTGTCAAACTCTTCTTTGAGAAGGTCTGCCTGTTTGGAGTTGGCCAGGAAACCGAGGTTGTTCTCCCACAGGCTGATGTCAGCACGCAATTTTTGTATCTGCTCAATCAGGTGTTCGCGTTTGTCGCTGATGGACTGGCGTCCGCCGCGGTTGTTTTGCAACGACTCGCGGAAGTTATTTATCTCGGCTTCGTTGGCACTGATTCTCAGCTGTTCGAAAATGCTGTTGATGGTGTCACGGAATTCTTTCTGCAGGCGTTGTTTCTCGTTGATGGGAACATAGCCTATCTCCATCCAGCGGCGTTGGAAGTCTTTGAGAGCGTCAAGGTTCTCTTCTTTGTTGTCGCCGAAGGTGTGTGCCTTGAGTTCTGCAATGATGGCTTCTTTCTTCTGGAGATTGTCTTGTTCAGAACTACGCAACTCGGTAAAATAGGCTGTTTTGCGGTTGAAGAATTCGTCGCAGGCTCCGCGGAAACGCTGCCATATCTTTTCGCTGACTTTACGGTTTACCGGGCCTATTTGTTTCCATTCGTCCTGGAGTTTCAGCAACTCTTCGGTAGCCTTCTTCCAGTCGTCGCGTTTGGCTATTGCTTCAGCCTGTAGGCAAAGGTCGATTTTTTTGTTGTAGTTTTCGGTCTGCTCGTCTTTGATGGTCTCGAAATACTGTTTCTTGGCGGCGTAGAAACGGTCTATTTGGCCTTTGAAGGCAGCCCATATCTCTTCGTTCTTCTCGCGTACCACGGGACCGATGCTTTTCCATACTTTCAGCAGCTCGTCGAGCTCGGCCGAAATTTCGTTCCATTTTTTTGTTGATGAGGGCGTTTCGGCTGTGAGTTCGGTGGCTTTGTCGATGAGGGCTTGCTTTGCGAGCAGGTTTTTCTCGAGTTCTTCGTTGCGTTGCTCATAGTATTCGCGGCGGCGTTCGTCGACTTTGCTTGCTGCCGTGCGGAAACGGGTCCAGATCTCGTCGTTCTGTTCGACGGGTACGGGTCCTATTTCGCGCCATTGCTCGCGAAGGCTCTGTAATTCTTTGGCAGCCTTTGAGATGGAGGGCTCGACGATGAGCTCTTCGGCTTTTTCGCAGAGGAGGGTCTTGCTTTCGAGGTTTTTCTTCTGGTCGAGGAGCATGAGTTCTTTGTTCATCTTGACCTTGTTGAAGAACTGCTCGATAAGGAAGTGGTAATTCTGCCACAGTCCGTTGAGTTCGGTACGAGGTACGTCGCCAATGGTTTTCCAGCGGTCCTGGATGGTGTTGAAACGGTCGTACGACTGTTTGAGGGTGTCGTTTTCGTTGTTGATGAGCTCGCGAAGCTCGTCAAGAATTTGCTGTTTCAGCTCCAGATTGTGCTGTTTGGCTGCCTCTATTTCGTTGATGTGTTTTTGTCTGCGTTCGCGATAGACATTGTATATTTTGCGATAGGCTTCGGCAATGGCGTCGTCGCCTCCTTCGTATTCGTCTTTGTTTCCGCCTTCTTCGATGAATTTGTCGAAGGCTGCCTTTTTGACTTCTTTGTCGACGTCGTTGAAACGTTCTTTAATGGCAGCGACGCGGTTTTTGATTTTTGTTATGTCGTCGTTCTCGAGGAGCCCCTTGAGTGCTTCTGTCAACTCTTCGCGGTTCATCGCGCTATAGTCGACGACGGGCTCTTCGAAAGCGGCTTCAGTGTCGCCTTGTCCTACTACGTTTTCGACAGTAGGCGTCTCGGGTTCTGTTGCCATAGGTTGTGGCTCTGTTTCGGCCGTTTCGGCAGGGGCGGTTTCAGCAGTGTTGTCTGCCAGGTTGTGGTTTGTAGGTTCGGTTGCAGTGGTCTCAATCTCAGCAGTAGAGCTGGCGTTTTCTACCACTTCGTTCTGCATTTCGTTTGATTCTTCCATTTTGGTGATTTGTTTTGTGTTACAATTGCTTGTTTTAGAGTAGAATAATCATTATTTCCCGATATGTTTCAAAAGGGTATCGGAGTGCAAAAGTACAAATAAAAAATGAAAATTGAAAAATGAAAGCTATAAGGTGAACTTTTTTTTGTTTGGCATGTAGTGCCGTAATGAGCTGTTTCAGTCGTCCGTCATTGCGTCGAAGTCAGGCATCATCGAGTCGAGAGCCATGAAAAGGTCTGTGATGTATTCACGGTGTTCTTTGAGGAAACGCAGTCTCTTTTTTTCTTTTTCGGTGTTGCCGTAGGACGTTGGAAAGTAGGTGGAGCGAGGTTCGTCGGGATCGGAGAAGTCGAACAGGGCGCTCTCGAAAATGCCCGAACCGACAAAGGTGTCGCGGAGCTCGTCACGCTGCCGGTTTACGTAGTTGTCTGTATTGGTTCGATGCTCGTCGAGGTCTTTGTATATGTATTCTCCTTTGAGGCGTGCGTCGGGACCTATGATAAGCAGTGTCTTGTCGAAAATTATTGTGTTTTTCGTGCCAGAGGGCGTCTCGTTGCGACTGTCTATGAGGAAATAGACGATGTGGCTCACGTTGTCCTGGTATGAGAACACGGTGCAGTCAAGGTCTCCTTTTTTGTTGTGCAGGACAACATTTTCGCGCCGTTCCAAGCGGATGTTGTATATCTGGTTGAGATAGAATGCGAAGGTAAAGGCTTGGAGGTGGGTGACCCACATCAGGACAGAGGAACGCTCGAATGTCTCGTCGAAAAATTCTTCGTAGTCGAATTCCAGTTTTTCTTGTTTGGCCATGGCTTTGTTGATGTTTTATTGTTTTTCGTTATGGTGTGCTTTACTTGAATTTTGTTTCGTCGTTGAAGTGGGGGCGATAGGTGTCGGCGGCTTCGAGCTGCTGAACCCATCCGCGGTGGAAGCCCAACTTGTAGAATGCATCTTCGACTCGGCGGTATTCGTCGGGCAGCAGACGTCGCCCAAGTTGGTCGGGCAGCTCGATGCCGTCGGGTGGAAAATACTGCGCCATGAGTGAAATGTATATGTTCGTTGAGAGGTTTTCGGCAAGCCATTCAAGACACTTGACGGAGTTCTCTACCTGACCTGGCAGCACGAGGTGGCGTACAATCAGACCTCTGAATGCCATACCGTCGTCGTCGGTGGGGAGCGACGAGCCTTTCTGGTTGTACATCTCCTTCAGGGCCTTGATGGCTACTTGTGGATAGTCGGATGCATTGGAGTACCTGCGGGCCAAGTCGCAGTCCGAGTATTTGAAATCAGGCAGGTATATGTCTATATAGGGTGCGATTGCACGGAGCACTTCGACACTCTCGTATCCGTTGCTGTTATATACTATGGTAGGGTAAAGACCTCGCGAATGGAGCCCTTCGACAATAGGGGCTACAAGGTCGGAATATTGTGTGGCACTGACCAGCCCGACGATGTTTTCGGTATGCTTAAGGCTTTCGGCTGTTGCCGCAACGATGTCGTCGATACTGCGTAATGATATTACGGCGGGGGCTATTACGGCACGCGAGATTTCGAGGTTTTGGCAGTAGCAGCACTGAAGGTTGCAGTGTGCGAAAAAGATGTTGCTGATGCCTTTATGTCCAGACAATGGCGGCTCTTCGCCGGTATGTGCGTATACGGCCGCCACCTCGGGGTGACTGCTGTCGGCATTGCAGAATCCGGCGGTTGCGTTACATCGGCGTGGACATTTATTACAGGACATGGTTGTTGAGTGTGTTTGGAGTTTAGGAAGAGTATTGGGGGTGGAAGTGGTAATGGGTAAGTCTGTTTGTTAATCTCGTTTGTGCGTTTGTTTTTGATACGGCTGATTCAATCAACGTTGTGTTGAAAAAAAAATTTTGTCACTTATCGAAAAAAATGTATTTTTGTAGTCTCAATATAATGAATTAATACTGTAATAATAATATAAAGTTATGACAATCAAAGATCTCGAACCAAAAGCATTGTGGAGCAATTTCTACTCCCTTACACGTTGTCCACGTCCTTCCAAGCACGAAGAGGCTGTGCGCGACTTCTTAGTGAAATGGGCAAAAGACAAAAAAATCGACTGCCGTGTCGACAAAGTCGGTAACATCATCATGACCAAACCCGCCACCAAAGGCATGGAAAACCGTCGTCCGGTGGTGCTTCAGGCTCATATGGACATGGTGCCTCAGGCTCGTGCAGGCAAGGTACACGATTTTCTGAAAGACCCCATCGAAACCAAGGTTGTTGACGAGTGGGTCTATGCTTGCGACACTACTCTTGGTGCCGACGATGGCCTCGGTGTGGCAGCTATCATGGCAGTTTTCGAATCAAAGACCATCAAACACGGTCCGCTTGAAGCCCTCATCACAACCGACGAGGAAACTGGTATGACCGGTGCTTTTGGATTGAAAGCCAATGAACTGAAAGGCGATTTTCTGCTCAACCTCGACTCTGAAACCGAGGGCGAACTCTATGTGGGTTGCGCTGGCGGCGTCGACGCTACGATGAACATCCCCTACAGCACAGAGAAAGCCCCGAAGGACTATTGCGCCTACAAACTTACTCTTGGTGGCCTCAAGGGTGGCCATTCGGGAATGGAAATCAATACGGGCCGTGCCAATGTCAACAAGCTGTTGTTCCGCCACCTGCGTTGGGTCGCCGAATGCGGTCTCCGTCTTGTCAGCGTAAACGGCGGCAACATGCGCAACGCCATTCCGCGCGACGCCGAGGCTGTTATCGCTTTCCCGAAAGAGCATACCGAATGCATCCTTGCCGAATTCGACAAAGTGGCAGGATGGGTAAAGAAAGAGCTTGCCTCTGTCGAACCGGATTTCTTCATGAAGTACGAGAAGGTGCGCATGACACAGAACGTCATCAGCGATGCCGATACTCAGAAAATCATCAACGTCATGATGGTGGCTCCCAATGGCGTTATCCGCATGAGCCGTGACATGGAAGGCCTCGTAGAGACCTCGCTCAACCTCGCTATTGTCAAGACTACCGGCAAGAACTTCACCGTCCAGGCTCTGCTCCGTTCGTCGGTCGACACTGCCAAGGATGCCCTTGCCGAACGCCTCGTCTGCCTTGCCGAATTGGCTGGCGGCACATGCAAACTCACCGGCGCTTATCCGGGTTGGAAACCGAACATGCAGAGCCCGCTTCTGAAGACTATGAAGCAGACTTACAAGAAGCTTTACAAGAAGGAACCTGCTGTCGTTGCAATCCATGCAGGACTTGAATGCGGTCTGCTCGGCGGCAAATATCCTGAGATGGATATGATCAGCTTCGGACCCACGCTGCAGAGCCCTCACAGCCCCGACGAGCGTGCCAACATTCCGAGCAGCCAGAAGTTCTTCGACTTCCTCGTTGCCGCTCTCGAAGCCATACCTGAAAAGAAATAATAGTTTTCTCATTTGTATTCGGGCTGCGGCTTCATCGTCGCAGCCTTTTTTTAGGCAACCTCTAAAAATTCGTTTAATTATCTTCGTTGACATTTCTTTGGCTCTGAAAAGCAAACAAGTTTTCTTTTCTCTCGCTTTGCGAAACGTTCGCGTTTTGCCTGGTACAAGCTCCTGTGGAGCGCGTAGAGGAGCCTGCGAGTGGGCTGCTACGTCCTCCTTCATAGTTTAATCAAATGTCGGACTAACTTCGTTTAATTGCTCATTGCATTTTCTTTATTCATTATGTATTCGCAGGCATACCACGCCGTTTATAAAAATAACTATTAGAGGTGTCGATTAGACAACACACGCCACAAAAACGGCCCCATGTGTGTAATGAGCCCCGAAAGTTGGACAAAAAACTTTCGGGGTTTTATTATGAGGAAAAGACACACGATTGAGGAACGGATACAAGCCGTCAGGAGCGAAGTCCGCAAGCCCTTTCGAAGTCCCTGCGGAGCCCCCGGCCCAGGGTGGTCTGTTGGGCCACGAATTCCCCCCGGTTGGCCTCTACGGGCTCCCATCCCTCCGGCGTCAACGCCATATCCCAGCCGATATATGTCATGCCGTCCATCGCCAGGGCCATCTGTCGCGTCAGCACCAACAGTTCCTGCCACCGAGGTATTTGCTCGCCCTGGTAGCGTATGCCGCTGTCGGGATGGAACAGGTATATGTTGCCGTGCTCGTCGTATCCTTCGGTGATGATGAGGCCGCTGGCATCGTCGATGGAGGCGAAGATGCCACCCTGCGCCCCGTTGTCCACGAACACCCCTTTCCGGCCTGTGCGAATGAACGAGGTGAAGAAATTTACCTCGCCGCCCCTGCGGAAGGTGTTGATGCGTATGGTGTTCACCGAGTCGGCGTTCCACCTTGCCGTGGCCTCGTCCTGACGGATGCACTGCTCGACAAGGTAGCCTTTGCGGCTCTCCAGCAGCTTCTTCCATTCTTCTCTTGTCGAAGCCCGCAGCAGCTCCACTCCGCGCCCGCCGCATTGGTTGGCGGGCTTGGCCACCAGGCGTCCTTCCCGTTCGCCCAGGGCGACGGCCTCCTGCAGCGAGGCCATGTCGTCCAGCCGCACAATCTGCCGGTGGTAGTGGGACTTCAGCCGTTGGTAGGTCTTCCATTTGTTGGCCACCGTGCGCTCGCCCGCGCGGCTGTTCACCCTCCGGCACAGCTTGTCCCTCACGGCGTCGGTCAGGTATTCCCGCCGCTCCGCCTCGCCCTTCCCGGCGAAGCCGTAGAGGTCGTATTCCTCGTAGAAGGTGCCGTGCAGCAGCGTCTCGTGGCATTTGTCTCTGTCGCCTCCGGCCAACGCCAAATATCGGCGGTACTTCCACGGCAACAGGGTCTTATACAATAATATGTACGGGTGCATAACCATTGTTTTCTGCTGCAAAGTTACTATTTTTTTCGCAATCGCGGAGCAAAAGTTCTCTCTGGCACAATAACTTTTGCCATTCCCCGTTGTGTAGAACACTGAAGTGTAAGTATCATGAAACCGATGGTTCTGGCAACCTCCTACGGAGTTGGACGGCGGCAATAGAAGTCCATCTGAGCAACATCTTCGCCCGCGAAGACTACCGCCACCATTCGCTACTGACCTCTGCATGCCGCGGAATGATATGCGGACTCGGAATGGACGGCTACGCCCTCGCCATCCAAAACCTCTTACATTAGGCGACCTCCAAAAATTCGTTTAATGCGCGTTTTGCCTGGTACAAGCTCCTGTGGAGCGCGTAGAGGAGCCTGCGAGTGGG
>CAMOFI010000019.1 GCA_946613135.1 uncultured Bacteroidales bacterium | reverse complement strand
CCTCTACTGCCGGTGCTGCCATTGTTGACTGTCGTTCCGCGGCTTGTAGTTCCTGGGTTGCCGGCATTGTTCATATTGTTGCCCGAGCGTGCTCCGCCTGCGTTGTTGAATGATGTGCTACGTGTTCCTACGGTTGTGCGGCTGCTTCCACCGATGTATCCGTGTCCGTCAGGTGTCTGTGGGTAGTTGACACCAGGAGTGAATGGTCTCGGAGGCACTGGCGCCGGAGTATGCGGGGTGCGCATATAGTAGGGGTGGTAAGGCCACGGGCCACTGTGTGGCGGCATTGGCGGACGCCATCCGAAGCGGTGAATCTCATAGTGGTATGTATAGCCGTGGGCAAACATTGGGTCGTGATAGTGGCGCACAAATGAGTTGTAGGGCGGCATGGTCCAGTAGAAGTTGGGTGTTGCCACAGTGCTGCGGAAGCGCAGGTACTGGGCAGCGCTGTACATGCGGTTGCCATAGGCGTTGTAGAGCCAGATGCAGGCGAGGTCTATAGGCATGTATATCTCTTCGCCGGTATAGGCGTCGTAGCCATAGAGCCATATTTCATAGTATTTGCTGTTTACGGGTTCGGCCCATACTTCGTTGATGATCACGTATGTGGCCAGTTCGTATTCATATCCGCAGTATATCATCAACTCGGCTTGTGCATCCAAGGTGGCGGCCACACGTTTGGCCTGTGGGCGTGTGAAGTAGCGGACTGAGCTTGCTGACGCGACCATTGTCATTGTCGCCAGGATGAGTGTCAAGAGGATTTTTTTCATGGTTTACTCCTTTCTTCGTTTTCGCATCCTATTATGGTATGCGAGGATTATATTGTTTTATTGTTTGTATGCAGAATTTATCAGTTCTTGATTTCGTTAACTTTTTTTAGCAAAATATACTTAATAGTCCGTGTTTTTCGTGAAATTTGTGTATGAATAAGTGTATGATTCTTGATATCCGTGATTTGTCAAAACAAAATGCAAAGATAGATAAAAAATACGAAATCGTAAGAAAAATAATTTTTTTCTTGTGTATGAAAAAAAGTTGCTATCTTTGCAAACCGAAAACGATGGCTTAGATACGATAAAAATTGTTGCAAAGTCTTGGTTTTCAAGGAAAGATGCCGGAGTGGTCGATCGGGGCGGTCTCGAAAACCGTTGACCAGCTTGCCTGGTCCCAGGGTTCGAATCCCTGTCTTTCCGCTGAAGAAATCAAAGGGCAGTCAAAAAAATGACTGCCCTTTTTTGCTTTATCTTCTTATATTGTTGCAGACCTGTATTTTTCATTATTTCAGTTTCACAATTCGTATTTTTTAGTAATTTTGCAGTCCATAAACTGACAAATATATTATTTATGAAACGCATAACACTCTTAATCTCATTAATTACAATGATTGGCAGTATGTCGGCTCAACCAGCCAAACAGATAACTCTTGAAGATATCTGGGCCAAAGGAACCTTCTCGCCGCGTGGCATACAGAACATCCGTTCTATGCAGGATGGCGAGCATTATTGTGTGCTGACGCGCACAGGTATCGAAAAGTTTTCTTACAAAACTGGCGAAAGCGAAGGTATGGTATGTTCTTTCGGAGGGCCGGCGATGGCCAAAAAAGCCAAACCGCTGCCCCCAATCGAGGACTATGAGTTCTCGGCCGACGAACAGAAGATATTGCTGAGCAGTGGGTTCGAACCTATCTATCGCCACAGCGGAGTGTCAGACTACTATATTTACAATGTTGCTGACGGCTCTTTCACCAAAATCAGCAACGAAGGCAAACAGCGCCTGACGACACTCTCGCCCGACGGCACCAAGGTGGCCTACGTGCGTGACAACAATCTGTTCTACATGGATCTTGACTCGCAGAAAGAGCATCAGATCACCACGGACGGCCGTATGAACGCCATCATCAACGGCACCACTGACTGGGTTTACGAAGAAGAATTTGCCATCACGCAGGGCTTCTACTGGAGCCCCGACTCGAAACGCATAGCCTACTACCGCTTCGATGAAAGCCGCGTGCGCGAGTTTACGATGCAGACATGGGGAGGCCTCTACCCGGAGAACTACAACTACAAGTACCCAAAGGCCGGCGAGGACAACTCGGTGGTTGACATCTACATATACAGCCTCGAGAAAGGAACGGCCATGCGTCTGGAAACGGGTAGCGAGAACGACCAGTACCTGCCGCGCATGCAGTGGACCAAAGATCCCAACGTGCTGGCGTTTATGCGCATGAACCGCCTGCAGAACCGTATGGAGCTGTTGACAGCCAACGCCACGACGGGCAAGATTCGTCCGCTCTACACCGAGGAGGACAAGGCCTATGTCGAAGTGCCTGACACTTGGCGTTTCCTTGCCGACGGCAAGTTGTTCCTCATCACCAGTGAGCGCGACGGCTACAACCACATCTACCTCTACGATATGGATGGCCAGCTGATTCGTCAGATCACTTCAGGCAACTTCGACGTAGTAAACATCTGCGGCATCGATGAGAAGAGCCAGAAAATCTATTTCCGCAGCCACGAAAGCGGCGCAATCAATACAGACCTCTATGCTATTGACTTTAAGGGCAAGAAGAAAGAATGCCTCAACTATGACGCCAAGGACAAGCAGAATGACGGCTACGGTGCTGACGGTATCCGCGACGGCAAATATATCCTCGGCTCCTACAACGCCACCTTCAGCAACGGCTGCAAATACTACATCTGCACCTTCAGCAGTGCCAACTGCGCCCCGCGCTATACGCTGCACGACAGCAAGGGCAAACTGGTCAAAGTGCTGCAGGACAATGTCGCCCTTCAGCAGCGTCTGGCTGAATACGGCCGCGAGCGCAAGGAGTTTGGCACCCTCAAGACCGACGAGGGCGTTGAGCTGAACTACTACATCATTAAACCCGCCGACTTTGACTCCACCAAGCAGTACCCGCTCTTCTTCTATGTCTATGGCGGTCCCGGCAACCAGCAGGTTACAAACGCCTACGGCTGGAGCGACTACAACTGGTTCCGAATGCTGGCCCAGAAGGGCTATGTCGTGGCCTGCTTCGACGGTCGCGGCACGGGCGGTCGCGGTGCAGAGTGGAAGAAGATGACCTATCGCAACCTTGGCCACTACGAGTGCATAGACGCTATCGCTGCTGCCAAGTGGTTTGGGCGTAAGCCTTGGATCGACGAGACTCGCATCGGCATATTCGGATGGAGCTTTGGCGGCTACCTGTCGTCGCTCTGCATACTGAAAGGCAACGATGTCTTCAAGAGTGCCATTGCTGTGGCACCCGTCACGACTTGGCGCTACTACGACAACATCTATACTGAGCGCTTCCTGCAGCGTCCGCAGGACAACCCCGACGGCTACGACAACAATTCGCCTATCAACTTTGCCGACCGCTTGAAAGGCAACTACCTGCTGGTTCACGGTACGGGCGACGACAACGTCCATTTCCAGAACGCCCTCGACCTCGTCACTGCCCTCGAGAAGGCTGACAAGCAGTTCGAGATGCGCGTCTATCCCAACAAGAACCACAGCATCTACGGCGGCAACACCCGCTTGAACCTCTACAAGCTGATGACAGACTTCATCGAGCGGAAACTATAATTCCCGGCGTTCATATTGCAGGATAAGAGCTGTCTGGAAATGGTAATTTCCAATAAGAAACGCAACTTTTTTTCAAAAAATCCCGATTTGTTTGGGATTTTTTGTATTTTTGTAACACGATAGATTGGGTTAGAAATTGCCCAAGTGTTTGTTATTTAATAAAGTATATTAAATGAAGAAATTTGTTGCCATATTGGCTTTTGCCGTGTTAGCTAATATTTCTGCCAAAGCACAGTTTGTACGTTACGGAGCTTCTTTGGCTAATGGCGTTTCCTATGTTGCCGACGACCTGCTCACCAGCTCGCCTATTTTCGCATTCACTGTCGGTGGCTATGTCGATTACATGTTTACCGAGTGGAAAAACCCATGGTCGGAGAACATCTACCTCAGGACAGGGCTCAATATCAACCGTCGAGGTACCAATTTCTCGCAGGACCTCTCGCACATGACCTCCATACGTCGCGGCTATTTCCACAATTGGTATGCCCAGATTCCTGTAATTTTCGGATTCAGGTATGAACTGCCGCAGCTTGCCGCGGGCAATTACATCAATTTCTTCTTTGGACCGACTTTTAACGTTGGCCTCTTCGGACGCCTTTGGGACAGACAGGTGACCCTGCGTATGCCCCAGTATTCAAACAATTATGACACATACGTTACCGGAACTAAAGAGGACCGTGCCTCGTTCAAGCATCTGCGTCGCATCGATGCCAGTATAATCCTCGGTGTTGGCTACCAGTGGCACAATTTTACCTTTGATGTCTATATGGACCATGGTTTCGTGGCCTTAATGAAACGTGCCGACGTGCTTGCCCCATACGATGTGGCTCAAAACCTCAACGAAGACAACATGACGGAAAGCCAGAAAGCCGACCGAAACGCCTATACCGGAACAAACCAGACGTTCATGATAAGCATCGGCTACCAGCTGCCAATACAGTGATTATTGACGAAGAATCACTACTGAAACATAAATAAATCAACGCCCCGCAGAGTGGTCACTCGACGGGGCGTTGCTCATTTCGATTCTCAATATGGAGGATCAATCCTTTGCTTTCTTCACTTTCTCGTATTCCTCGTTAAGACCTTTGACAATCTCGTCGGTAATGTCCATGGCCTCGTCGCCGTAGAGGATGAAAGGCATGTCGGAACCTGTTTTGGCAAAGATCAGGTTGAACTGCTGGTTCTGTGCATTGTATTCTTTGATAAAGGCATAGATAGCATCGACCATTTTTTTGTTCTCTGTGTTTTGTTTTTCCAGGACTTGCGAAGTGTATTCCTGTTCCAGGCGGGCCAGTTGATCGGCACGCTTGTTGATTTCGTCGTTGCGCTTTTTCAGTTCGGCCTCTTTGTTCTGTTGCTGTGTCAGCGTCAGCGAAGATCCGGTCTGCAGATAGTTCTGGTAGTCTTCTTTTAATGCTTTGTCGTCGGCTTGCAGCTTTTCCATCTGTTGTTTGAGGCTATTCTCTTTGGCTTGTTTGAAGGCGTTGAGCTGTTTCTCGAGGTCTTTAATGTACATGTAGTTTGCGTTGAGGCTGTCGGTGTTGACATAGGCAATCTTTAGCCCGCCTTCACCAACGACGACGGGAGCCTTGGCATCAGCATTGGCCAGGCTCTTGCCTCCCTTGGCTCCGATTCCGGTGAAGTGGAAAATGTAGAGCAGTATCAGGCCGACAAGCAGAATGCAGTTGACGATGGGAAGGCAGCGGCAGCGTTTGCCGTCGTTGCACTGGCATTTTTCGACTTCCTGTTTTGGCTCTTCGATGTTGTTGATTACCTGTTCTTCTTGGTTCGTGATGTTTTCTTCCATATTATTATAATTATTATTCATTTCAATTAGGTGCTTCTAATATTTAAACGGCGAATTAAACGAATTGAGCAAATCTGTTTTATTTTTGGATAGAATTTGTTTTGCAAGCAAAACGCGAATTGTACGGATTGTAGAGTTGCTTTTTATCAATTCTCAACATCTCCAATGGTGTCGATGGCGCGCTGCACGCGGCGGATGGTCTCGTCCTTGCCCAGCATCATCACCAGCGTCAGCATGTCGGGTCCCACGGTCTTGCCGACAACGGCAAGGCGTAGTGAGTTCATCACCTGGCCCATATTCAGGCCGTTGCCGACGATGTAGTCATCAAGCAGCGCCTTGTGGATGGCGTCGTATTCGAAGGGGACGGTGTTGAGTATTTCGATAACCTTGGCCATATGGGTGGTCATACCGGCTTTCCAGCGTTTCTTGATGGCCGCGGGGTCGTATTCGGTCGGGGCGACGAAGAAGTAGGAGGTGGTGTCCCACATCTCGCTGATGAAATTGATGCGTTCCTTCATCATGCCACAGACTTTGACGACGTAGTCGTGGTCGGCCTTTATTCCGTGTTCGTCAAGAATAGGCTGGAACATTGCGGCCACATCCTCGTCCGAGTGCATCTGCATATATTCGTGGTTGAACCATTTGGCTTTCTCGACGTTGAACTTGGCTCCGCTCTTGCTGATGTGTTCAATATTGAACATCTTGATGAGGTCGTCCATCGACAGAATCTCCTGCTCGGTGCCCGGGTTCCAACCCAGCAGGGCCAGGATGTTGACCACGGCCTCGGGGAAGTAGCCGCGCTCGCGGTAGCCGCTGCTCAGCTCGCCGCTCTTGGGATCGTGCCAGTCGAGCGGGAAGACGGGGAATCCGAGGCGGTCGCCGTCGCGCTTGCTCAGTTTGCCGTTGCCTTCGGGCTTGAGCAGCAGTGGCAGGTGGGCAAACTGCGGCATGGTCTCTTCCCATCCAAAAGCTTTGTAAAGCATCACGTGTAGAGGTGCCGAAGGCAACCATTCCTCGCCGCGGATTACGTGGCTTATATGCATTGTGTGGTCGTCAACGATGTTGGCCAAATGATAGGTCGGCATGCCGTCGCTCTTGAACAGTACTTTGTCGTCCAGCAGGTTGCTGTTCATCGTTACGTCGCCGCGAATCAGGTCGTGGACCGTTATCTCGGTGTCGGCCGGGAATTTGAAACGTACCACGTAAGGCTCGCCGCTGTTGAGGCGCCGCTGCACCTCGTCGGCGGGCAGGCTCAGGCTGTTCTGCATCTGGCTGCGGGTGTTGCAGTCGTATTGGAAGGTTTTCTTTTGCGCCTCGTATTCCTTGCGCTTGGCTTCGAGTTCCTCGGGGCGGTCGAAGGCGTAGTAGGCCCAGCCGCCTTCAATCAGCTGGTCGGCATACTGTTTGTACATGGGTTTGCGGTCGCTTTGGCGATAGGGGCCGTATGGGCCGCCGATGTGTACGCCCTCGTCGAACTCGATGCCGAGCCATGTGAGTGCTTCAATAATATATTGTTCGGCACCAGGCACGAAACGCGTCTGGTCTGTATCCTCGATACGCAAAATCATTTTGCCGCCATTCTGACGGGCAAAGAGATAGTTGTATAGGGCAGTGCGAACGCCGCCTATGTGGAGCGGTCCCGTAGGACTCGGTGCAAATCGTACTCTTACTTCTTGTGGCATATTTTGTTTTTTTTTTGTTAGCGTAACCTCTAATGATTATTTTTTAACGGCTAATTAATCGAATTGAGCGAATATTTTGTTTTTAAAAATGTTTTGCACGCAAACTGCGAATGACTCTATTTTAGAGAGCGTACATTAATTCTGTACAACGATATCGCTGGCAGATTATTGTGAAACAGGAAACATATTTTGCAAATCGGAGAAAAACTTCCTGCCCTTCAAATGGTAGTCGACAAGGATGGCGTGACGGTAGACGCAGTCGACTTCGTGCGGCTTTATGGCGGCGCGTTTGGCGCTGAGTGCCTGTTTCCATTGGCGGAATTCCTTGTGGGCTTTGAATACGGCGCGGAATTCGCCGCCGTTACCTTTGGCCAGAAAGCTTAGGGCGGCAATCCAGTCGAGGACTATGCGTAGTCGCAGCACTCGGTGCAAGCGTTTGTCAGGCAGGTTCTTGTAGAGCATTGCCAGGTTGTTGCGGAAGTTGAGCTGTGTCTTGAAAGGCGAGCTTTTGGGCAGAGTGCCGCCACCGACATGGTATACTTGAGCGTCGGAAGTGGCAATGATTTTATAGCCTTTGTTTCTGGCTCGCCAGCAGAAGTCAATTTCCTCCATGTGGGCAAAGAAATCGCCGTCGAGGCCGCCAAGTTCCTTCCATATCGAGGCACGTACGAACAGCGCGGCTCCCGTGGCCCAAAATACTTCGCGAGTGCCGTCGTATTGGCCGTTGTCGTATTCGATGGTGTCGAAAATGCGTCCGCGGCAGAAGGGGTAGCCAAGTTTGTCGATAAAGCCGCCTGCGCCGCCGGCATATTCGAAACGGTTGCGCTGGTCGAACATCTTGAGTTTGGGCTGGGCTGCAGCAATGTCGTGGTCGGCGTCCATTATTGCGACGACTTTGTCGGTCCATCCGGGAGTGACTTCGACATCGTCGTTGAGCAGCACGTAGTATTCGGCATCGACTTGTGCCAGGGCGCGGTTGTAGCCTTCTGCAAAGCCGTAGTTGCGGTCCATCAATATCAGTCTCAGTGACGGGTAGTTGCGGTGCAGGAAGTCTATGCTGTCGTCGGTCGATCCATTGTCGGCAACGATGACTTCGGAATCAGGACTGCAGTTCTTTACCACGGAGGGCAGGAAGCGTTCTAACATCGGACGTCCGTTCCAGTTGAGTATGACTATTGCTGTTTTCATTTCGTTTGAAAGATAGTCTTTGCTTTATCGTTGTTTTAGTGGTTTTAGGCTATAAAGGTTTCAATTCTTAATAATCTTCACTGTTCCGTCTTTCATGATGCGCCCGTTGTGTGTGAGTTTCCACCTGCGGTGGCTCCAAAGCCAGTATTGCGGATGTTCATGAATCAGTTGCTCCAGGTGTTGGGCATATTGCCTGGTGATTGAGCCTTCCGGCAGGCTGTTGGGACTGTCGGTCATCAGCTCGAACCTGACGCAGTAGTGTCCACGCTTGGTCTTGCGAACGTCATATAATATGACAGGCATGTTGTATTTCCGTGCAAAGTGCTCAGCCCCAAAAAGGAAAGGAGTGTCCTGCCCGAGAAAAGAGGTCCAGTAGCTGCGGTGCGGATTGCTGGGCGACTGGTCGCTGAGCATCATGTATGCCACAGGAACTTTCCATCGGTCGTAGTATGCCATCATTTGACGCACATTGTTCTGGTCTACTATTTCGGTGCCGTAACGGGCTCGCCGGTTGGTGATGAAGTAGCCAAATCCTTTGTTGTCAAGAGGTTTGCCTACTCCTACGGCATGATGTCGTATTCGGCTGTCGAGCGAGGTGATCATATACTCCCAATTGTTGTAGTGCGACGACATAAGAACCACGCTGCGTCCTTGCTTGTAGAAACGCTCTATCAATTCGGCATTCTCAAATACATAATGCTTTCGTACCTTGCTTAGCGGAGCACGCAGATTGTAGATGCCTTCGGCCAAAAGGTCTGTCATGTGGCGGTAGTATTGCCGCTCAATGTGTCGCAGCTCTTGCTTCGTCATTTGAGGGAAACAACGTTCCAGGTTGCTGCGTACCACTTTGAGGCGGTAGCGGGCAACATAATAGACCACAGGCCACAGCAACGAGGAGAAGAAGTAGAGCAGCCAGAGCGGCAGGTATGCTACAGGCAGGAGGAAGTTGTACATTGACTCTTAGGGATGCCTTCGGTTTATCACTATATCAATATCCTCTGTTGAATTGGTCGCCAACTTCGCCCTGCATGTTTTCGGGCAGTTGGTTGTTGCACAGGCGACGTTCCCACATCGAGTCGCGCACTTCGCCTTTGGCGTTGGAGTGCAGCAGCTTGTAGAAACCGGAGCGGAACTCGTCCCAGAAGATGAAACAGCGGTTGGCATCGTCGCCTTTCAGATTGTTGTATCTCCAGAGTTGGTAGGGCAGGTAGAATATCTGTCCCTGCTTCGACACCGTGGGTCCCTGGAGGTCTACGGCACGCTCGTTGGGATTCACGCTCTGGGTTATCGTTACGCCGCCACCCATGTAGCGTGTCGACACAAAGTTTTTCTCGTCCCTTACAAAATCGGGGGGTCCATACTGCAGGTATACGCGTCCGCGGTCGGTATGGATGCCTTTTGTTTTGGGCCACGAAAAATTCTTGTTGACGTACTCGATCCGTTCCTTGTATTCGCGCCATGCACCATCGGCGTTCAACGGTTCGCGACGGGTCCAGAACCTATACAGGAAAACCTGTTTTTCCTCTATGCCTGGTTTCTTGATGAGGGCGTATATGTCTCTGCGTTCCATCTCGTTGGCAATGGGGGCAAGAGCCTCTATATATTCGTTCATCATGTTTTCGTCGTTGATTTCGTTGGCGAAAGTCAGTGAAACAGGATTGTCTTCCTGTACGGCATTGGCTACAGGGTTGCTCCTGAAGAACGGTACTTTCTTGTAGAGCATCTTGTCGTTGTTCTTGTTGCGGATGTCTACTACGAGGTTGTAGTTGCCCGAAGGCAGTTTGGAGATATCTATTGTCCCGAAAATAGGGATCACTGTGTCGTTCCCGTAGCGGGTGATGGTCTGCATATCCTCAAGCACGCGTCCAGTTTCCTGTACCTCGATGTAAGCGGCGACGTATACGTATTGTTCTTTTGTTTCCCGGTTTATGTTGTACAGTTCGCAGTAGTAGCTGATGTTGCTAATCTGCTCAGGCAGGAAGTCGTTGATGTAGGGTTCCATGTCGTAGCCGCCGCGCGACAGGATGTTAGGCGTGACGGTGGGCTTAACGTTGCTCATCATCTGGACGCTCGACAGTGCCGGCCGTTTCGAGTCGTAGTATATGGCCAATTGTTGGCTGACTTCGGTTGGATCTGTCTTGCCGTTCTTGTCGCGGAGCTGGATTTTAAGGTCGTGGATGCCGTTAGAGATTGCGAAACGCTGTACGTCAATGAAGTTGAAGCGGTCGGCATCTGGCGACTTGATGGCAGGGCTGTTGAGTTCGTATTTCTTAACGATCTCGATCGAGTCGTTTTGGCTGACGGTAAGGAGCACCTCGACGGTAGACCTGTATCCATCTGTTGTTTTTACAAAATTCAGGTTCCATGCGTCGAACGAGATGTAGGTCTCGAAATAAGACCCTACATCTTGCTGAAAAAACGTGGCATAAGAGAATACTGCAGTGAGTTTTTTCTCTTGGTTTCCCTTAGTCTGAGCCATTGCCGCAACGCATACTGCTACGGCCATGATAAAAAAAGTTATTCGCTTCATATCTTATTAAATCTTCTTTTTTCTTATTATCTGATTCTTTTGTATTCAACGGTCTTTCCGTTCTGTTCCACCACCAGCGTTTTCGAGTTGAGTCGCTTTATGGTCATTGTGTCGCTGACGTCAGAAACACGTCGGTCTTTAAATAGTTTTCCTTTTATTATCAGGTTGCTACGGTTTATTTCCCAGCTGTTGTACTGTTTTGTCGAGTTGTTGATGGAGGCGGCTATGCCCTGTTTGCCGCACTGGAATCCGCTCTCGACCTGACATGTGTCGGTCACCCATGTGCCCAGAATGTCCCGCTTTTTGTTGTCACCGAAAATGGCATAACAGACAATTCCTACGATAGCCAATATCGCCAAGATTGTGAGTATGGGATGTATTCCGTTGCGTTTAGCCATGTTTGTCGATGTTTTGTTCTATAACGAAAAAACAGGCGATTTTATTTTCTGTAACCTTTTTTTTTGTATATTTGCACAGCAAAGTGACAGGGGTTTATCTCTTGTTCGCTCTAACAATCAATAACAAACAAACCAAACACACTCTGATGAAACCAACATCAAGCATCAAGATTCTTTTCGTTTGCCACGGTAATATTTGCCGCAGTCCTATGGCGGAGTTCATATTCCGCCGCCTTGTCGAACAGGAAGGACTCGCGTCGAGTATTGCCGTAAGCTCTGCAGCCACAAGCGACGAGGAGGTAGGGAATCCTGTCTACCCTCTTGCCAAACGCAAACTCGCCATGCAGGGAATAGGCTGCCGTGACAAGACGGCCCAACGCATCACACTGGACATGTACAACGAAAGCGACTATGTTATCGGAATGGAACGCGTCAATATCGACAACATCAAGCGTCTGCTGAAGGTCGGCAATGACGACAAACTCAGTCTGCTTCTTGACTTCCTGCCAAAGGACCATCCGCAGCATTCGACCGACATCGCCGACCCGTGGTATACCCGTGATTTCGAAAAAGCCTATAACGACATCATGCTCGGCTGTAAAGCCCTGTTGTCCTATATCCAAAAAGATTGAAGCATCAGCCTTAAAGATTGAATAATTGGCCTTCTTGCAAAAAAATTTGCACGTTCCGAAATTTATGACTAATTTTGAATGCTTTTTTTTGATGTAAATATAAAATCAATTTATTAATAATCAATTTAATAGTTTTATTTTTATGCAACCAAAAGGTAACAAATACGGTGTACACCGTGTACTCGAGCCGAAGGGCGTTCTGCCGCAGCCGGCAAACAAGATCGACAACAATATGGACGTTCTCTATGATAACGAGATTCTTATCGATGTGCAGACCCTCAATGTCGACTCTGCTTCGTTCACAGACATTATGAACTATGCAAAAGAGCAGGCCGGAGAAGGTGCCACCAAGGAACAGATCCTCGAAGAAGTCAAGAAAGAGATGCTCCTCAATGTCAAGCTGCAAGGCAAACATCGCAACCGCCGTACCGGTTCCGGTGGTATGCTCCTTGGCAAGGTTGAAAAGATTGGCGACGCTCTGAAGGGCAAGATCGACCTCAAAGAGGGCGACCGTATCGCTACCCTCGTCAGCCTGTCGCTGACTCCCCTCCGCATCGACTCCTTTGGCGAAATCCGTCCCGAGATCGACCAGGTCGACATCAAGGGTAAGGCCATCCTCTTCGAGAGCGGTATCTATGCCAAGATTCCGGACGATATGCCCGAGAAGCTGGCTCTCAGTGCCCTCGACGTGGCTGGTGCCCCCGCTCAGACTGCCAAGCTCTGCCAGTATGGTCAGACTGTCGTCATCCTCGGTGCCGGTGGCAAGAGCGGTATGCTCTGCTGCTATGAGGCCAAGAAGCGCGTAGGCGTCACCGGTAAGGTTATCGGTATTGCCAACAGCCCCAAATCGACCCAGCGTATCAAGGACCTCGGTTTCTGCGACATCGTGGAGAGCGCTGCAGGTATGACTCCTGTACAGGTTTATGAGATGGTCGAGCGCCTCACCAACGGCAAGATGGCCGACGTCACCATCAACTGCGTCAACGTTCCTGACCAGGAAATGACAGCTGTCCTCGTCACCAAAGACGACGGTATCGTCTACTTCTTCTCGATGGCTACCAGCTTCACCAAGGCCAGCCTCGGTGCAGAAGGTATCGGCAGCGACGTCAACATGATCATGGGCAACGGCTACACCAAAGGCCATGCAGAGTACACCCTCCAGGAACTCCGCGAGAGCCCGAAGCTGCGCAAGATCTTCGAAGAACTCTATGCCTAATGAATTCTAAGAAATTGAACTCAGAAGTTCAATTTTCATAATTCAACTATCAACCTGCCGGCCGGGAAACCGACCGGCAGGTTCTAAAATATGAACTAATAGACAGAAACTTATGAGACTAAACGGTAACCGTTACGGGACACACCGGGTGATTGAACCGCTCGGAACACTGCCACAACCGGCACAGAAACTTGACAACTCGATGGAGATATATGACAACGAGCTTCTTATCGATGTCAATACTCTCAATATCGACTCGGCCAGCTACACACAGATTCGTCATGCTTGCAGCGACGATGCCGAACAGATGAAGAAGATGATACTCAGTATCGTCGACGAGCGGGGCAAGATGCAGAACCCCGTCACTGGCAGCGGTGGAATGCTGATAGGCACCGTGCGTGAAATCGGACCTAACTTCCACAGCAACACCAAAGTCAAAGTGGGCGACAGGATAGCCACGCTCGTCTCGCTTTCGCTGACGCCGTTGAAAATAAAACAGATAAAACATCTCGACCCACAGCATGACCAGGTCGATGTCGAGGCACAGGCCATTTTGTTCGAGAGTGGCCTTTTTGCAGTGCTTCCTACCGACTTGCCCGAACGTTTGGCGCTTGCAGCCCTCGATGTGGCCGGTGCCCCTGCCCAGGTCGACCGCCTCGTAACTGAGGGCGATATTGTCTGTCTTATCGGTGGCGGCGGCAAGAGCGGTATACTGTGCTGTTATCAGGCCATGCAGAACGTGGGACGCTACGGCAAAGTCATCGTCGTTGAATACAGCGAGAAGAATGCCCAGCGCATCAAGGACATGGGGTTGGCTACCGATGTGATTGTTGCCGATGCCACCAATGTGATGGATGTGTACAATAAGGTGATGGCTATCACGGGCGGACGCGGTACCGATGTGACAATCAACAACGTCAATGTGCCAAATACCGAGATGACATCAATCCTCATAACAAAGGGTAGGGGATGTGTCTATTTCTTCTCGATGGCCACCAGCTTTACGCGCGCAGCCCTTGGCGCAGAAGGTGTTGGCAAGGACATCAACCTCATTGTTGGCAACGGCTATGCACGTGGCCATGCAGAATTGACACTCAATATACTGCGTGAAAGCGAGCCTATTCGCAAGCTGTTTGAAGAACTGTATGCGTAAAGCAATGGGTCTGCCCCGTCGTGATGTTTCGTTATTGAAAAAAAACAATCTGAAAAAAACATTCTAAAAACCAGTAAAAATGAAAAGTGTCAAATTCTTCTATGCTGTCATTGCAGCAGCGCTTTTCGCCGCGTGCGACCCTGGTTATAGTGAGGATGTCGTTATCCATAATATGTCGACGCATACCGTTACGGTTATTCCGACGCCATCCGACGAATTGTATGTACACGACAGCTGCACACTTGCCCCGGACGCGAAGGACACGGTCGAAAATGCGGGAGGTTTGGGGTCGGCAAGCCGCTCGGAGGGCGAATATCATATGGAATGGTATTTGGGCGACAGTGTTGTATTTGTTTTCGACGACAATCGTCGTATAGTATACTACAAGGAAAACAGAGACGGCATAAGCCCATATAATTTCAATTCAGCCAATTACAGCTATGAAGAGAGGCTGAACGAAAGAGGTCCGTTCAAGGGTTATGCTGGATACGGCAAACTGACCTTTACGGTCACCGACGAGCATTACGATGCCGCTACAGTTGTGACGGAATAGTTCCGTACTTTGTACGAAAACGAAGACGAAAACGAAAACGAAGACGAAAACGAAAACGAAAACGGAAACGAAGACGAAAACGGAAACGAAGACGAAGACGAAAACGAAGACGAAAACGTTCTGGACCGACGTCGGCAATTTTTATTTTGCAGTTCAACAATTGTTTTGTATTTTTGCAACGTCAATATTGTGCAACACGATGTTTGGCGTTGCATTTATTATATTGAAAAACAAAGATAAAAAATATATAATAATATGAAAGTAAACCGCAGAAAAGAACTTTTCCCGAACGTCAGCGACGAACAGTGGAACGACTGGAAATGGCAGGTCAAGAACCGCATCGAGACCTACGAAGAGCTGAGCAAGTACTTCACCTTTTCGGCCGACGAGGCAGAAGGCATCAAGAAAGCCCTTGCCAAATTCCGTATGGCTATCACTCCTTACTATCTGAGTCTCATCGACCCCAACGATCCGTTCGACCCCATCCGCCGTCAGGCTATCCCGCAGGGTGCTGAATGCAACATCGCCCCTGCCGACCTCAACGACCCGCTCCACGAGGACGAGGATTCGCCCGCTCCAGGACTGACTCATCGCTATCCGGACCGCGTGCTGTTCCTTATCACCGACATGTGCTCCATGTACTGCCGTCACTGCACCCGTCGCCGTTTTGCAGGCCAGAAGGACGACGAAAGCCCCAGCCAGCGTATCGAGAAATGTCTTGAATATATCGAGAAGACCCCGCAGGTGCGCGACGTGCTCCTCAGCGGCGGCGATGCCCTGATGGTCAGCGACCAGAAGCTGGAATACATCATTGGCCGTCTGCGCAAGATTCCGCACGTGGAGATAGTGCGCATCGGCAGCCGCACTCCTGTGGTCTGCCCGCAGCGTATCACCCCCGAACTGTGCGAGATGCTCAAGAAGTATCATCCCATCTGGCTCAACACCCACTTCAACCACCCCAACGAGTTTACTCCCGAAGCAGAACAGGCACTTGCCCGTCTTGCCAATGCCGGTATTCCGCTGGGTAACCAGACCGTGCTGCTGCGCGGCGTGAACGACTGCGTCCATGTCATGAAGAAACTGATGCACGAACTGGTTCGCAACCGTGTGCGTCCTTATTACATCTACCAGTGCGACCTCTCGATGGGTCTGGAGCATTTCCGCACCCCTGTCAGCAAGGGTATCGAAATCATCGAGAACTTGCGCGGACACACCAGCGGTTATGCTGTTCCTACCTTTGTGGTCGACGCTCCCGGCGGCGGTGGCAAGACTCCTGTCATGCCGCAGTATGTCATCTCGCAGAGCCCCGACAAGGTCATCCTCCGCAACTTCGAGGGTGTCATCACCACCTACACCGAGCCGCGTGAATACCATGAGGAGTGCCATTGCGAGGCTTGCGAGGCCAAACGCCGTGTCGACGAGGGTGTTGCTTCGCTGCTCGAGACCGACCGTATGGCTCTCGAACCCAGCCACCTTATGCGTCACGAACGTAACAAGAAACACTGATGAACAATAGAGGCGAATGGCAGCCCTGCTAAGCTGCCATTCGCCTTTTTTATACCATAACCCTCAAATTGTCAACACTATGTCCTCTCATGTAGATAAGATTATGAAAACGGTGGCAATAGTCATATTCTCTATTGCCGGTTTTCGGTTTTCGGATTGCAAAGGCCAGGAGATTTACCCCATGTATTTCCCTTGTCGTTGCGAGACGGGTGAGTGGGGCTATGTCGACAAGGATAACGAGTGGGCAATACGGCCGATGTATGATGCTGTCCTTTATGAAACCAATGGAGGCATGTATCCCGTGTCGGTCGGCGGCAAATGGGGTTTTGTGGGTGTCAGTGGCGAGCCACTGACCGACGTTGTGTACGATGCTGCGGTATGCGAGATTGACTATCGCAAGAACAACTATGCAGTGAACTATGCCGCATTGCGTCAGAAAGGCAAATGGGCTTTCATAGACGTGCAGGGACGTTTTGTTACAGAATTCAAATACGACGAAGTGCTGATACTCAATGGGAAATATATTATCCGTATGCGTGTGGGCAAGAAGATGCGCAGCGGATACCTTGACGAGGGCGGCATGGAGGTATGGAATGACTAATCACCGTGACAGCGAAGGTACGTCGTTATTTGCATATAATTCTTCTGGGCATTGTTGTGCTGTCGTTCCCTCAATATGCTGATGCGCAGGTTGCGGGAATGAACACGTTGTCGCTATTGCAGACTCCTTCGTCGGCACGAGCGGCAGCCTTGGGTGTCGACAGGTTGTCGGTCTATGCACCAACCGATTTGAATGTCGGTATAGATAATCCTTCGCTAATATCGGAGAGCTATTCCAACAGAGTGGCTTTGAATTATGTCGGGCTGTTCTCAGGGTCGAAATCCGGCTCGGTGTCATACGGTTACAAGTCCAAAATATTAGGCACATTTCTGTTTGGACTTCATTTCAACAGTTATGGACGATTCAGGGCTTTCGACGACGCTGAGGTCGAGCAGGGCACTTTCGGTGCTGCGGATATAGCACTTTCCGTTGGTTGGGCTCTTAATATAGACTCCAATTTTTCTATCGGTGCGTCGTTGCTTCCTGTTGTCTCGCAGTATGAATCGTATACGGCAGTGGCATTGGCAATGAATGTCGCTGGCAGTTATGTTTCGGACGACAAGCGTTTTTCTGCAACGGTGATGGCTTCAAATATCGGTGCGCAGATTGTGACCTTTGACGGCACTGCCGAATCGTTGCCGTTCAACCTTTCGGCATCGTGTTCTTACAAGGCTGACAACGCTCCGTTCAGGATATTCCTGCAGTTGGATCATCTTACGAAATGGAATCTGTCGTACGAAGACCCTCTCAACCCAAGCACTGTAATTGACCCATATACCAATGAGCCTGTGTCAAAACCATGGTACAGTGGAGTGTCGGATGTGCTTGACGGTGTGGCTCGACACGCCTCGTTGGGAGTCGAGGCTGATATAAAAAACATTTTTTTCCTGCGGTTGGGATACCGTTATCGCCAGATGGTCGAGATGTCGGCAGACGATCGTACAAACATAAATCTCAGCGGTTTCTCGTATGGGTTTGGTCTGCGGACAAAGAAGTTTGAGTTTTCGTTTGCCCGACGTAACTACCATTTAGGACAAGCTCCAAACTATATTTCGTTGTCGTTCAAGTTTTAAGTGATGAAACTCCAATATGTTGTCAGCAACCAGACCAACCCGTTCTGGAATGTCGCTGTAGAGAATTACCTTCTGTCTCGTGATGTGGAAGATACAGTTGTCATGTATCTTTGGAAAAACCGCCGCACGGTGGTCATAGGCCAGAATCAAAATCCATTCTCGGAGTGCAATGTCGAAGCGTTATTGGCCGATGGGGGCTATGTGATGCGGCGCACCACAGGTGGAGGCGCTGTCTATCACGATGACGGCAACATCAATTTCAGTTTTGTGGCACCGCCCGACCTGTACAGCCAGCAACGCCATTTCGATGTCATAAGGCTGGCGTTGCAGCACTATGGGTTGCAGGCGGAGGTGAGTGGACGCAACGACCTGCTGTGTCAGGGCCGCAAATTCAGCGGCAATGCTTTTTCCAAAGGCCGTTACATGAGGCTACACCACGGAACAATCCTGATTGCGGGCAACATGCGCGATTTGGAACGCTACCTGCGTGTCAAGCCGGCTAAGTTGCAGAAGCATGGTGTGGCATCGGTACGCAGCCGTGTGGTGAACCTGTCCGAACTGGCCGACGTGACGAGTCTCAATATCGTCAATCCGTTGATTGATGCTTTCGGTTCGGTCTATGGTCAGCAGCCGGAACAGGTCAGCTTCGACGAACTTGTTGAGACTGCCGAAGTCAGGAGTCTCTATGAGAAATACAGCAGCGACGAATGGCTCTATGGCCGTTGGCGTCACTTTACGGCCACGCAGACGGCGCAGTTCGAATGGGGTGGGGTTGAGCTGTCGCTCACTGTCGACGAGGCGAAATCTATCATTACCGACGTTGCTATCGCTACCGATGCTCTGGATGTGGCTCTCGCCGACAAACTCCGGCTTTTGCTCACCGGCGCCTCGACAAAAGAGCCGCCTGCTGATGTAAACGGCTCTATAGATGAGCAGGTGCTTAATGACGTCTTGTCGATGATCTATTAGTTAGTACGAAAACGAAGACGAAAACGAAAACGAAAACAAAAACAGGAAAACTTAACGTTAACTTTAAATGTCCTTGAATTTCGGCTCGTCAGAATTTGAACATCTGGTCGAATCTGACCTCCTGCAGTTTCCAGTATTTCTTTAGCTGGTCCAAAGACACTTTTCGCATATCGGCACAGAAGATTACGCTCATCGGGCGTCCTTTGATGTATTTGGCGTGGAATGCTGCCATATCTTCCATCGTCATTTTCTCTATCTTCCTGGTTGTATTGGCGCGAGGGTCGCTGCTGAAGTTGTTTGAAAAAAAATCTTGGACTTGCAGTTTGCAGGTCCAAGATTTTATTTTGTTTTTGTTGGGCTATTTGTTAGTCCACCTTTATTGGTTGAATGTTCTTATGCAGGTAACTGCTGAGGTTTTCGATGGGGATACGTTCCTGCTGCATTGTGTCGCGGTCGCGCACGGTGACGGAATTGTCGTTGAGGGTGTCGTTGTCGACGGTGATGCAGAATGGAGTTCCGATGGCATCTTGGCGGCGATAGCGGCGTCCGATGGCATCTTTCTCGTCGTATTGGAGCATGAAGTCATACTTGAGCATGTCCATGATTTCACGAGCCTTTTCGGGCAGTTCGTCTTTCTTGACGAGAGGCAGGATGGCAGCCTTGTAGGGGGCGAGGACGGCAGGCAGGCTGAGCACGGTGCGGGTTGAGCCGTCTTCGAGGGTCTCTTCCTTCAGTGCGTGGCTGAAGATGGCCAGGAAGGTGCGGTCGACACCAATGGATGTCTCGATGACGTATGGTGTATAGCTTTCGTTCAATTCGCTGTCGAAGTATTGCAGCTTCTTGCCGCTGAACTCGCTGTGGCGGCTCAGGTCGAAGTCGGTACGGCTGTGGATGCCCTCAAGTTCTTTGAATCCAAATGGGAACTCGAACTCGATATCGGTGGCTGCGTTGGCGTAGTGGGCCAGTTTTTCGTGGTCGTGGTAGCGGTACTTCTCGGCAGGGATGCCCAGTGCGAGGTGCCATTTCAGACGCTCCTCTTTCCAGTGTTTGAACCATTCGAGTTCGGTGCCGGGACGTACGAAGAACTGCATCTCCATCTGTTCGAATTCGCGCATGCGGAAGATGAACTGACGGGCCACAATCTCGTTGCGGAAGGCTTTACCGATCTGTGCAATGCCAAAGGGGATTTTCATGCGTCCGCTCTTCTGCACGTTGAGGAAATTTACAAATATACCCTGAGCTGTCTCGGGGCGCAGGTAAAGCGTATCGTTTTCGCCCTCCACACTGCCCATCTTGGTGGCGAACATGAGGTTGAACTGGCGTACGTCGGTCCAGTTGCGAGTGCCGCTGATGGGGCACACGATTCCGAGGTCGAGAATCAGTTGCTTGAGGCCGGCGAGGTCGTTGGCATTCATCAGTTCAGCGTATTTTTGGCGGATTTCGTCAATCTGTTTCTGGTGTTCGAGTACGCGAGCATTGGTGGTTACGAATTGCTGACGGTCGAAAGCGTCGCCAAAGCGTTTTTGGGCCTTGTCGCATTCTTTTTTGATTTTGTCCTCGATCTTTGCGATGTGGTCTTCGATAAGCACGTCGGCGCGGTAGCGCTTCTTGCTGTCGCGGTTGTCGATGAGGGGGTCGTTGAACGCGTCGACATGTCCTGAGGCTTTCCAGATCTTGGGGTGCATGAAGATGGCGCTGTCGATTCCGACAATGTTTTCGTGGTATTGTACCATGGAGCGCCACCAATATTGCTTGATGTTGTTTTTCAGTTCGGTGCCCAACTGGCCGTAGTCATATACCGCAGCCAGTCCGTCGTAGATTTCGCTTGAAGGGAAAATAAAACCATACTCTTTAGCGTGAGCTACTACTTTTTTGAAGATATCTTCCTGATTTGCCATATTTTATATTGATTTATCTGTTTTCTAAGGAACAACAAAATTACAAAAAAAACCGCTCTCTTATTATTTTTTTGTACTTTTGTAGATGACAATAGCATTTATTGCATCATTCAAATTAATCGAACACAAAATATTATAAAGAAATGAAGAAATCGTTTGCATTGGCATTTGCTGTATGTGCAATGTTTTTTGGAGGCAGTACTTTCGCCCAGGTGGGGCATGGCGGAGAACCTTTGTTCAACCATTCGGCCGCGAAGGTCAAGACAGAAACCGTTTATTTGTCTGTTGTTGACAATGAGAAATACATTGCCGAGGACATGGATCACAAGAGAGGTGCCGGGCCTATGCGTGTGGGTATACAGCGCAATTGCGACATCGATGTATTGAGTTCGTCCACAGTTGTCAAGGATGGCAGCGGAGTCCATTACCTTCTGGCTATAAGTTCCCCGGGTGCTGTGTTTCAGAACATCTGTTTCGACAGGTTTGAGATGGTCGACGGAGCCACGTTGTACATCTACGACAGAAGCGGCGAGCTGGTGCTCGGATCGTTTGAGAAGTCGGACGTTCTGGACGGAGGCGATTTCCTTACACAAGCCATTCCGGGCGACATGGCGTATCTGGAATACAATGTTCCTGAAGGTTCGGAATCCGGTTCGCTTCATATTGACCAGATCTGCCATGGATACAAGAACATTTTCGGCACTATTGCGTCGATATACGACGATGCTGAGGCCTCGCTGAAAGGTCCGCATGGTTCGGCAGAAGGCAACTGCCATATCAATGTGGTATGTCCCGAAGGCGACGATTGGCGCGACCAGATACGTGCTGTGGTGGCCATACAGATATCGACAAGCAATGCGGCATATATGTGCAGCGGCACCCTGCTCAACAATACTCGTCAGGATTTTACGCCTTATGTATTGTCGGCATACCACTGCCAAGACGAGAGTTCAATTGGTACGATAAGAAACTTTGTGACCTACTTCAATTACGAGACAAGCACTTGCAACGGAACTACTGGCAATACGACCCGTTCCTTGTCCGGTGCCGAGCGTGTGGCAAAATATAGCTACAGTTCGGGTTCTGATTTTTTGCTGCTCAGGCTGAATCGCCAAGTGCCAGATGCATACAAGCCCTATTATGCAGGATGGGACCGTCAGAGTATCTCGACACCGACAAATGGTGCTTGCATACACCATCCTGGTGGTGACTACAAGAAGATATCTATTCCGAGATCGGTTTCAGTGGCACCGTCGTCATACAACAAGTTCTATATGACCTATTGGTATAGTGGATCGCAGAACAAGGGCGTTACGGAAGAGGGTTCCTCTGGGTCGGCATTGTTCAATGCCGAAAAGCGTGTGATAGGACAGCTTTATGCTGGTTCAAGTTCATGCGAAAATATGTCAGGATATGACATGTACGGCCGCTTTAGTGTATCGTGGAACGGCAACAATACCTCTACAGGAAGACTCTCGTCATGGCTCGACCCCGACGGAACCGGTGTCACGACACTCGACGGACTGGACTATCAGGATGTGGCTATCGACATTGCCGACGGCTCGCAAAGCAAGAGCCTCAATGTTTATCCCAACCCGTCCGACGGGCGTCTGCATTTCGATATCGATGCGTTGGGCGAGGCCAATTATAAGGTGTTTGACCAGAGCGGACGATGCGTCAAGGAGGGCAGAACGGTGCTGACCGCTATGGTACAGGCTCTGGATCTGAGTGCATTGCCGCGTGGTGCATATGTGCTGCAGCTCTTTGCGTCGTCTCAGCGTTTTTCGGCCAATATTGTGATAAGCAAGTAGGCGAAGACACATAAAGGCGCAAGTGATTTAATGCATCAAGAGAAATGACCTTGTGTGACAGGAACGCTATTTTTATTTGAATTTGTTTTATCAATTTTACAGTTATGTCATTAATGCAAGAAATCAGAGTCAAGGCAAAAGCTGCAAACAAATGCATCGTCTTGGCCGAAGGAACTGAGGAACGCACCCTCAAAGCTGCCGATATCATCATCGAGGAGGGCATAGCCCGAATCATCCTGCTCGGCAACGAAAAAGAAATTAGAGATCTCGCATCGCAGTGGGGTCTTAAAAACATTGACAAGGCCACCATCATTGACCCTGTGAGCCAGCCGAAAAAACAGTATTATGCAGAGATGCTGTGCGAAATCCGCAAGAAGAAAGGCATGCAGATGGACGAGGCCATGCGTCTCGTCGAGGATCCTCTCTACCTGGCTACGCTGCTCATCAAGAACGGCGATGCCGACGGTGAGGTTGCCGGTGCACGCAACGCCACGGGCGATGTGCTCCGTCCGGCTTTTCAGGTAGTGAAGACTCTGCCTGGCGTCAGTGTCGTCAGTGGAGCTTTCATCATGGTGCTGAAAGACAAGACATACGGCGAAGATGGCGTGATGGTCTTTGCTGATTGTGCCGCCACCCCGTGTCCGACGGCTGAGGAATTGGGCCAGATTGCCGTTGTGTCGGCCCAGACTGCCAAGTCGATTGCCGGATTCAAGGAGCCGCGTGTGGCATTGCTGAGTTTTTCGACCAAAGGCAGCGCCAAGCACGAACTGGTCGACAAGGTGATTGAGGCTGGTCGTGTCGCTCATGAGCTGGATCCCAATGTGAAGCTCGATTGCGAGCTGCAGGCCGATGCCGCCATTGTTCCTAAAGTTGGCGCATCAAAGGCTCCCGGCAGCGAAATAGCAGGCAAAGCCAATGTGCTTGTATTCCCCGACTTGCAGAGTGGCAATATCTGCTATAAACTCGTCCAGCGCTTGGCAGGAGCCGAAGCCATCGGACCTGTCATGCAGGGAATGGCAGCACCAATCAACGATTTGAGTCGCGGTTGCTCGGTCGAGGATGTCGTCAATGTCGTTGCCATCACTGCCACCCAAGCTGCGTCAAAGTAAATCGTTTTTCTGCGCAAAGGCAGTCGA
>CAMOFI010000018.1 GCA_946613135.1 uncultured Bacteroidales bacterium | reverse complement strand
TCGTCGCGGAAATAGTCGTAGATGAACCGTGCCGTCTTTTCGCCCACATCCTCGACCGATGCGAGTTCCTCTTCGCTTGCAGCGATCAATGCATCGATATTCTTGAAATAGCGCGCAAGTTTTTTGGCGCCGACTTCGCCGACATAACGGATGCCGAGTGCAAACAGTACACGCTCGAACGGCACCTCGACCGACCCGCGTATGGCTGCGAGTATATTGTCGGCTCCTTTTTCCTGGATGGTGGTGCGACGCAATCCATCGGCGTCGTACGATTCGAGTCCTACGAGTTGTTCGCGCGTGAGGTCGTAGAGGTCGGCTACGGTGGTCACCAGACCCTTGCTATAGAGCATCTCGAGACGTTCGGAACCGAGATTGTCGATGTTCATCGCCTTGCGCGACACGAAATGCTCGAGGCGTCCGACTATTTGTGGCGGGCATCCGTCCTGGTTGGGACAATAGTAGCCCGCTTCACCCTCGGCACGGACAAGGGCTGCCCCGCATTCAGGACAATTGGACACATATTTCACAGGTCTGGCCCCTGCCTTGCGCTTGGCGACGTCGACTCCTACAATTTTGGGGATTATCTCGCCTCCCTTCTCGACAAGCAGCCAGTCGCCTTCGCAAATGCCCATTTTCTCAATAAAGTCGGCATTGACCATGGTGGCGCGTTTCACCGTCGTTCCACCAAGCCACACTGGTTCCATGTTCGCCACAGGTGTGACCACTCCCGTGCGACCTACCTGATACGATATGCTCAACAATGGCGTCGAAACCTGCTGTGCCTTGAATTTGTACGCTATCGCCCATCGCGGCGATTTGGCCGTCTCGCCAAGCTGATCCCATAATGATACTTGGTTGACTTTGATGACTATACCGTCGATTGCATACGGAAGGTTCCACCTCTCGTTGTCCCAATAGTCAATAAATTCACGTATCTCGGCAATGTTTTTGCATTCTTTGATATAGGGCTGCACTTTGAAGCCCATCGACTTGGCAGCCTCCAAGCGACCGCTGTGGGTATCAAGACGAGGGTCTGGCTTGGCATCGGCAGGCAACATCATGAAATACATACAGAACTGCAATTTGCGCTTGGCACATTCGGCCGAATTCTGCAGTTTCAGGCTTCCGCTTGCTGCATTGCGCGGATTGGCGAACGGCTCGTCGCCGTCGGCTTCGCGCTGACGGTTGAAGGCTTCGAAATCGTGGAAGGGATATACCACTTCGCCACGTGCCTCGAAATCGTCGGGATAGTCGCCCGTAAGTCGCAGCGGTATGGTTCGGATTGTCCTGGCATTCGACGTGATGTCGTCACCAACGGAGCCATTGCCGCGCGTTACTGCTTGAACCAGTTCGCCGTGGCGGTATGTAAGTCCTATGGCCACTCCGTCATATTTCAACTCGCATGTGTAGCTGAACTCGATGTCGCCCAACAGTTTGCGCGTTCGGGCCTCGAAATCCACAATTTCCTCAATTGAATATGTGTTGCCCAACGAAAGCATCGGAAACCGATGGGTCACCTGCCTGAATGACTTGTTTATCTCACCCCCTACCCGCTTGGTCGGCGAATTCGGAAGAGCAAGTTGGGGGTACTGCTGCTCAAGCTCTTGCAATTCGCGAAGGAGCTTGTCAAACTCGAAGTCGCTGACGAGCGACTGGTCGTTCATGTAGTACTCATAATTGTATTTGTCTATGAGGGTAGTAAGTTGGGCGATGCGCTGTCGAGCGGGTTCTATGTCGATGTTGCTGAAGAGGTCCATCTGTAATTATGGTTGAAGGGTTAGAGGGTTTGAGGGTTTGAGGGTTTGAGGGTTGGAGGGTTGGAGGGTTGGAGGGTTTGAGGGTTGGAGGGTTAGAGGGTTAGAGGGTTGGAGGGTTTAAAGGGTTATTTGGCCACGGAAATTGAACGAAACGGGTCCGGTGAGCTTGATGTCCTCGTAGGCTGTTCCGGTATGGTTGAACGACACTTCGAAGTCGCCACCGCGTGTGGTAATCTGTGTGTTGCCGCTAACCAGGGCACATGCAGTGACGCCAGTGCCGCATGCCCAGGTCTCGTCTTCAACGCCACGTTCGTAAGTGCGCACATAAAGTCTTCCGTCAGGCATGTCCTCTATGAAATCGACATTTGTGCCTTCCGCAAAAATCTTATCGTGACGAATGCGCCGTCCCTCACCAACGACATCGAAATGCTCGAGATCGGTGACACGCTGAACGTAGTGTGGCGAGCCCGTATCGAGAAACCATCCGTCCAGACAACGCTTTATATCCTTGCATTCCACATTGCGCATCCCGAGCCGGACAACTCCTTTGCCCTCGTTGGGTTCCCAAGAAAGTATGTCGGCACTGTGAGGACCATCGTAGCCGATGAAATTCAGTGTGCTTTGCGCGCCAGACCCGCTTTTATGTCCCAATCCGAGTGTGTATGCGAACGCAGCAATGCAGCGTCCTCCGTTGCCACACATCGAGCCGATTTTGCCATCGCTGTTGTAGTAGCGCATCTCGAAGTCGTAAGGCGGATTGGCATTCCCCAAGGTCATAAGGCCATCGGCACCTATTCCGAAACGACGATGGCATATATGGGCAATCTGCTCGGTCGTTAGTTCTGGGTCGTTTTGTCGGATATCAATCAATACGAAATCGTTTCCGGCACCATCGTATTTGCAAAAATTCATCACGAAGAAAATTGAAGATTGAAAAATGAGAATTGTTTCATGTCACTCGTAGTCGTATACTTCCATCATCTGTTCTGGAACAAACTGCTCGTCAATGATTTTGCGACGCGACATAAGTACAAGGATTGAACACAGGATGATGGAAAAGAATATGACCGAATAGACTATGCATTCAATCCTTTCGGCATTAGGTATAAGAACGTAGCCGGCAGCTTTGTTGATTTGGCATGGCAAGGAAGCCAGGACAGCAGACACAAGGCCTTTGGGCATCATGATCGACACAATCCAGCGGTCGATACTTGTGTTGCTGCGACCTACAACCGAGACAAGAATCAGCCTGACAACAAAGATTGCAGTGGCTATAATCAGGCCATACAGAAGAGCGACAAGATCTGTGAACGGAATGCTTATGCCGATATAGACAAAGAAAAACGTCTTGAAAATGAAGACCATTTCCTTGAAGAAAGATTTCTCATTCTCTTGAAGCGTCTGCATTTGAGGCCGCCGTTTGCCAAAGAGTTTCTGTATGAAGCTGAAATTGAAATAAGGTGCGTTACCGAGCACTATTCCAAAGGCTAAGGCCGAAATCGCACCACTGAATCCCAATGCTTCTGTGAGGCCGTAAATGACAAATACAAATGCAGGTGTCATGAACATGGAGTTCTGGATGCGACGCACACGAAGCAGAAGGTTTGACCAGATTATTCCTCCAACAACACCGAACAGTGTGGCCATGAAGAAGGATGCCAACACGTTGCCAATTATTCGTTCGAAGCGGATTTGTCCCATCTTGATGCCTTCAATGAGTACGAGTGCGACGACGATGCACAGGATGGCTGAGATGGCCGATTCGAGAGTCAATACGGTGCGTGTTTTGTCGCTGACTTTCATCTGCCGTATCATGGGGATTACGATGGAGGCTCCGGTGCCTGCAACCATGGAGCCGAGGAGCAATGATGGGAGCCACTCGATGTGGGCCATATAGTGTGCCAGAACAGAGGCAGCGGCCATGGAGAGAATAAAGGAATAGAACATGACCTGGACAACGCCGACCCAATATTTTCGGAGGTCGTCGATATGCATGTCTATGCCGCTGTCGATAAGTATGAAGACGAGTGTGACCGAGGCGAAGAGGGAGCCAAAATCGCCAAACATGTCTGGATGGACAAAGCCGAGCACTGGTCCGATGAGTATGCCTATACCGACAAGGAAGAGTACGTCGGGGATGCGACTTTTGCGGAACAGTGCTGCAAACAAGTGTGCGCAGAAGATGAGTACACCAAGGAAAATGAAATATATCCAGAGTTGGCTTGTTTGCATGGGTGCGGATGGTATGAGTGTTCTAAAAGTCGATAACGGGGAACAGTTGTCGTAGGGTGTACATGGCATGGTTGCGAGAGGCCATTTCTTCGAATTTTTCGTTTGGGAGGTATGCTTTTTTCTGTGTTTTTTCGAAGACTACGGCGACTTTGTAGGATATCATGTCGTTGCCTGTGGCGGAACGGATGTGGTCGAGAATGGTCATCTGGTATGGTTGGAGGAGTGTGTCGAAATAGAGGTTTGGCACTTTGATATGGAAGAGGTTATTGTTTTTGAGTTCTACTTCTTTGTCGGCAATGAGTTCGTGGAATTTGGGGTCGGACTTGCTTTTTTCGACAAGGTCGTGCCATAGTTCGTCGAGTCGCTCTTGTGTAAGGGTTTCGGCTTCGCGCTGTTCAAGAGACTTGATGGTTGGAGCTGTCTGCTGCGCGGAGACGGAGATGGAGGTGAAATGTGCACGCGGTATGCCGGCGACGCTATTGTTTGCCTTGGAGGTTGTCGGCATCGTGGCTGGAGTGGAGGCGGCTGCATCGGCGAGTGTGTCCGAATGCGGCAAAGTGGTAGCTGCCTCGTGATGTTGAGGCTGAGTTTTGGGTCCGTCACTATGTTCCGCTTGAGGCGATCTTGCTATCTATCCGACGGTTTGTTGGGGCTGGAGGTTTTTGGCAAGTGCGGCCATTTTTGTGAGCGCTATCTCTACAAAGAGGCGTTTGTTGTTTGCATCGCGGAAGCGGTACTCGAAATCGGAAGCCACATCGAGGTACTTGAGTATCGATGCCATTCCGCAGTCGCGAGCCTGCTGCAGGTATCGCTGCCGATAGGTTTCGCCGACATCGAGCAGGCGTTCGGTAGAGGGATCGAGGCTTACAAGAAGGTTTCGCAGATGTTCTGTAAGTCCGGTAATGAAATGCTGTCCGTCGAATCCGCGATCGATTATTTCCTGATAGAGCAGCAATGCATTGGCGACATCGCCGGAGCGGAAGAAGTCGACAAAACGGAAATAATAGTCGCAGTCGAGCATGTTGAGGTTGTCGAGACAGCCTTTGTAGGTCAAATTGGCCTGAGTGAAACTGACGAGCTGGTCGAAGAGGGAGAGTGCGTCGCGCAGTCCGCCTTCGGCTTTCTGGGCGATGATGTGCAGTGCTTCGGGTTCGAAGGCGACATGCTCCTGTGTGGCTACATATTCCAGATGTCGGACAATGTCGTCAGAATTGATCCGCTTGAAGTCGAAGATCTGGCAACGAGAAAGGATTGTCGGGATGATTTTGTGTTTTTCTGTGGTTGCAAGGATGAACTTTGCATATTCTGGTGGTTCTTCGAGTGTTTTCAGGAAAGCGTTGAAAGCTTGGGAAGAGAGCATGTGGACCTCGTCGATGATATAGACTTTGAAGCGTCCTCCTTGAGGCGGTATCCTGACTTGTTCGACAAGTGTCCTGATGCCGTCGACGCTGTTGTTGGAGGCGGCATCGAGCTCGAAGATGTTCATCGAGGTATTGTCGTTGAACGACTTGCACGACTGGCATTCGTTGCAGGGTTCGGTGTCGGAGGTAGGGTGTTCGCAGTTGATGGTCTTGGCGAGAATACGTGCGCATGTTGTCTTGCCGACACCACGAGGGCCGCAAAAGAGGAAAGCTTGGGCCAGTTTGCCTGTTTTTACGGCATTCTTGAGCGTTGTGGTGATATGTGACTGTCCGACGACACTTTTGAATGTCGACGGACGATATTTACGCGCTGATACTATGAAGTTTTCCATAAAAAACACATATATTTTTGGACTTGCAAATTTACACTTTTTTTTTGAAAGACATACTTTTTTATATTAACAAACGTTGATGGAGGTGTAAGGAAGCATAAAGCTGACATTGTGAAAACGCGACCATACAACTCAAAAAAACACCAAAAGAAACAAATATAAATGAGTAGAATTCTTGTAACAGGAGGAGCCGGTTTCATTGGCTCGCACACTATCGTAGAACTGCAAAATGCAGGTCATGAGGTTGTTGTTGTTGACAACTTGAGCAATTCGTCGGTCGAGTCGCTGAACCGCGTGAAAGCCATTACCGGCAAACCTGTGGCCTTCTACAAAACTGACATACGTGACCGCGAGGGTCTTTGTCGAGTCCTCGACGAACATCCCTGCGATGCATGCATACATTTTGCCGGGCTGAAAGCCGTGGGCGAATCGGTGGAAATGCCATGGGAATACTATGAGAACAATATCGGAGGCACCCTCACGCTCCTCGACGTACTGCGCGCCAAAGGATGCAAGAAGATCATATTCAGTTCGTCGGCCACCGTATATGGCGACCCGGCTGAAATACCCATCACCGAAGAATGCCCCAAAGGACAATGCACTAATCCCTATGGGTGGACAAAAAGCATGCTTGAACAGATTATGAGCGACATACAGAAAGCCGACAGCGAATGGAATGTGGTTTTGCTGCGCTATTTTAATCCTATCGGAGCGCATCCGTCGGGGACTATGGGCGAAGACCCCAACGGGATTCCAAACAACCTGATGCCGTACATCACTCAGGTGGCGGTGGGCAAACGACCTGAACTTGGGGTGTTCGGCAACGACTATGACACTCATGACGGCACGGGCGTGCGTGACTACATACATGTTGTAGACCTGGCTCGCGGACACGTTGCTGCCCTCAAGGCTCTGGAACGCAACTGCGGACTTGCCATATACAACCTCGGGACGGGCCATGGGTACAGCGTGCTTGATGTTGTCAATGCATTCCAGAAAGTGAACAACATTGCCATCCCCTACTCTATCAAGCCTCGACGCCAAGGCGATATTGCCACCTGCTACAGCAATCCGTCCAAAGCCGAGAAAGAATTGGGCTGGAAAGCAGAATACGGCTTAGAGGAGATGTGTCGCGACAGCTGGAACTGGCAACGCAAAAACCCTAATGGATACTGCAAACAAACAAAATAAAGAATGTTTATGAAAAAAATACTGGCTTTTTTATTTCTAACATTTCTTGTGTCGGGCGCCGGTCTTTCGGCACAGAACAAGTACTACGACGAGGGGCTTGACGGGATGGATCAGATACGTGCCGCCTCGATAATGGCTAAAAAGAGCGGCAAATATGTGCTCTGTCAGGTTGGAGGGAACTGGTGTCCTTGGTGCATACGATTTGCCGATTTCGCCACAACCGACAGTGTGATAGCGCCTCTACTGGAGAAGAATTTTGTGTATGTACACATCAACTACTCGAAGGCCAACAAAAACACTGAGGCAATGAAGTATCTTGGCAATCCTGCCAGGTTCGGTTTTCCGGTGTTTGTGGTCCTAGACGAGGAGGGCAATCCGATACACATTCAAGAGTCGGCCTCGCTGGAAGAGGGCAAAGCATACAACCGGAAGAAGGTTGAGAACTTTCTCTCGCTATGGACAAAGAAAGCGGTGACGACGCTGAAATAGGCAAAAGGCCGACTGGTGTGAAGTCGGCCTTTTTTTCTTGTAGGGGTAAGCCTGCAGGCTAAAGAATGATGACATCATAAGGAGTTGTATGCTGGAGTAAATGTATCGCCTTTACTCATGTCGCCGGTTGTGAGTCCCTTTTTGAGCCATCTGACACGCTGTGCCGAGGTGCCGTGGGTAAACGATTCTGGTGTAGCATATCCACGGGCATTTTTCTGAAGGTAATCGTCGCCGATCTTCTGGGCGGCATTGACAGCCTCCTCGAGGTCGCCATCTTCGAGCGAGCCGAACATCTTGTTTTCGTGATAGCCCCATACTCCGGCATAAAAATCGGCAAGCAATTCAATCCTAACGCTCAACTTGTTCTTCTCTGTCTCTGAGACCCGAGCCATTTTGCTATGAGCGTCGCCGAGGACACCAAGAAGATGCTCGACATGGTGGCCGACCTCGTGGGCTATCACATAGGCATAGGCAAAATCGCCGCCGGCGCCGAGAGATTTCGGCATCTCATTGAAAAAATCGAGGTCCAAATAGACACATTGGTCGGCAGAGCAATAGAAGGGGCCCATTGCTGAGCTGGCACTGCCACAACCGCTCTGCACGCTGCCGTGGAAAAGAACAAGTTTGGGAGGGGTGTAGGTTCGACCCATGCGCTTAAACTCTGCCGCCCACACATCCTCTGTACTGGCGAGTATCTTGAGTGCAAAATCTTCAAACTCTTTTTCCTGTTCGGTTGCCACATACTCGGACGAACCTGTTGTTTGGCTGCCAAGCTGCTGGAGCGCTTCCGACGGGTCACCACCCATAAAGAGGGCCAACAAAATGGCCACCACAGCGCCACCAATACCTCCGCCAATTGCTATCTTGCCGCCTTTGCCGCGGCGGTCTTCAACGTTTGTGCTTTTTCTTCTTCCTGATAGATCCATAGTATTATATTGTTTTATTGATGAATAGATTCATTTTCAATTATTTAACCGTTTTACAAAACGCAATGCTGTCCATCCGTCGCGCGTCCGTTGTTGCACCAACCGCAGTCCAAACTGCTCAGCCTTGTCGCGCAGGATGTCGACATCGTGTTCATAAAAGCCACTGAGCAACATCGAGCCATTGGTGTTGAGAACTTTTGCGTAGCTGCTCATGTCGTGCAAAAGTATGTTACGATTGATGTTTGCAAGGATGACATCAAAATGCTTGTCGGCAGTCAGTGCAGAAGCGTCGCCCAATATTGCATTGACGTTGACGCCGTTGTGTTCAAAATTTTCTGACGCATTACGGAATGCCCATTCGTCGACATCGATTGCTTCCACATAAGAGGCTCCCTTCTTGGCAGCAAGGATGGCGAGCACTCCGGTACCGCTGCCCATATCGAGCACTGTGCGTCCTGCCACCTCTTCCTGTTCCAACAAGGAAAGCATAAGGTATGTTGTGGCATGATGTGCCGTTCCGAACGACATTTTCGGTTCGATAACGATTTCGTATTTCACATCGTCGCGGTGTGGATGGAATGGAGCCCGCACCCAGCAGAAGCCGTCGACCAACACAGGCTGGTGCTGACGCTCCCATTCTTCATTATAGTCCTTGTCGGGGAGTTCCTGGGAAGAAAAGGAGTAAGTGACAGCGGGCTCGTACTCCTCTAATTGTTTTTTCAAGTCCAAAAGAGCCTGTTCGTCAAACAGATCTGCATTGATATAGGCATCGAATGCCCCATATTCGTCGTCTTCCGTGAACGAGTCGTAGCCGCAGTCGGCCAACATGCTTTTAGCAATCTCGCGCATGGTTGATGTTGTGAGATCGGATGTGTCTGGGGTGGCGACATTGAATGTAACCTGTATTCTTTTCACGATAATTTTCTTGTAATTATATATTTATATTTGTATTATATTCGACATGTGTTAGGAAAAGCCCTTGTGCTGGCATGCTGACGCCGGCAGCGCAGCGGTCTTTCTTCTCGATAATACTACGGAAGCCGGCCAGATCGAGTCGACCCCGTCCTATCTCGAGCAATGTGCCGGTAACCGACCGTACCATATTGCGAAGGAACCTGTTGGCCGTAATGGTGAAGACTATCTGGTCTCCTACCCTATCCCAATGGGCTTCAGACAGATGACAGATATTGGTCTTGTTGTTGGTATGCAGTTTGGCAAAACTTGTAAAATCGTCGTATTCCATCAATACTTGAGCGGCCTGGTTCATTGCTTCAATATCTGGCTTAAAATAGATGCGGCAGTACTGTCCCTGTTCGAAGGGGAGCCGTTCTGTCGACACATGATACTGGTATGTGCGGCTGAGTGCCGAAAAACGCGCATGGAAATTGTCGGCCACTTGCGAAATTCCGAATATGGCAATATCCGGAGGAAGGAAACTGTTGAGTTTGAACACCAACTGGTCATCGACAGGTGCATCGGAATCGAAATGCGCATAGAAGTCTGACGCATGCACACCCGAGTCGGTACGTCCGCAGCCCACAATTGCAACCTGTCTGCGGCACAATGTACCAATGGCGTCCTCAAGGGTTTTCTGAACCGTCGGATTCCCTGGCTGGGTCTGCCAGCCACAATAGTTTGCTCCATTATATGCCAGATGTATCAAGTAACGCATGTGTGTGTATGTATATTATATGTGGTCAAACAAGTATAAAACAGAGGTCTATTCTGATGCAGGGATGGGCGATATTTGTTGGCGCAAGTTTTCTACCACAAGCATTTGGTACAGAGGCTGCGTCGTGTCGGCAAATAGTGCCTTGTTGTTGGAATAGTTGTCTTTCTGATATTGGCTGGCACGGTCAAACAGGTTATCTGAAATGGCTTTCTTAATGTCGTCAAGCTGCATTTCACCATTCTTGCACTTGTCGATCTGTTTTGGGGTTAGATATTTGGATATTCTCTCAAAGTAGCGTTCTTCGAGCTGGTGTGTCTGCTCGTCGTAGTGCCCGTCGAGCTCTGGCAGGTTGACCCAGCCCGTAATAGTTGTTTCGAGAAGGGCTATTTTTTTACGCGTCTTGTCTGTATAGTAGCCCAGATATGCATGGCACGGCTCGACAAATATAATAGGCTGAATGCCAATCCTGCGCATTATCGACGAAAAGAACACGCAAGCATCTATGCAGTTGGCTTGACGATTGTTGTAGACATCACCGAAAAACCTTATATATTGTGAATTGGTCTTCTTGGAGCCGTTGGAGGTACATGAAATCGACGAATATGCGAGTCCGCGACTGAGGGCATAATACCACAGGGCCCGCATCTGCGTTTGCACCTTCTTCTCGCTACGCGAACCGTCGAATGTGGACACAATGCCCTGCGACAGTATCTCGCTCAAGATGCCATCGATTTTTGGATGATCTTCATTGACATAGGCTACGAAAAGCCAACGATAGTCATGATACTGCCCATCTGCACCAATCAGAGACATAAGACATTCGTTGACAGGACGATAATTAAGTCGGATATTTTTCACATCGACCTGTTCGTCGTTGATATAACAGGTGAATGTCAAATCTATGTATCCTTGCTGACGAAGACGGTATAGGTTTTCGAACTTCCACTTGATGACAGGTGTATAACTATAGGTGACACCCTTACGCTGGAGTGTCTCCTGTGTTATGCTGACATAGTTTAATGCCGTCGAATCGACAACGACACGGAGCACAGCATTGTTTTGAGGTGCTGTCACGCTGACCGAAAACAATGGCTTGACGTCTGTGCCACTATAATTTGCCAATGCCAGAATCATTGAAGGATAAATAACCCCGTCAAAATCGGCATCGTACTGAGCCGAGAACGAGACCACCTTGGGGTCTATGGTTCTCTTTATCTCGATACGATTGCACGATGTCAGCAGCGCTAACATCGTACAAAACAAAACAGACAATAACGTACGATTCATTATCAATTGTTTATTATTCCAGCGATAAGCACTATGAGCAGTGCCAACGGAGCCACAAAACGTGCCAGAATGTAGTAGAAAACCTTAAAATAGGACGTCTTCAACATGCCGTGATTAGACAACTCGTCCATAATATCGTCCTTTTTCATGAACCATCCAAAGAAGATGATAGTCAAGAGCGCACACACTGGAGGCAGGATAGTGCCCGTCAGCTTGTCGAGGAAATCGAAAAACTGCATTCCTGCTATTTTGATGCCACTCCATATACCTTCGCCAAAAGAGAACGAGGCTGCAATGGCAAGGACAATAACCATCAAAGACATGATGATGGCCGACGGTGTACGCTTTATTTTTTCGCCCGAGACCCATTGGGTCAGCGCTTCAAGAAGAGAAATGGCCGAAGTGAGTGCCGCCAGGGACAAGAGTAGGAAGAAAGCGACAGAAAAGATGCGCCCAACTGGGCCCATGGTATTGAAAACCAAAGGAAGAACCTGATAGACGAGGCCCGGACCCCCGGTGGGATCCTGACCGCAAGCGAAAACTGCCGGGAAAATGGCTACTCCTGACAACACGGCGATGGCGAAGTCGCACACCGTGATCCATATGGATGACTTGAGGATATTGTCGTCTTTAGGAAGGTATGAACCATATACTATCATGACACCCATACCTACCGAGAGGGAGAAGAGTGCCTGTCCGAGAGCAGCGAGAATTCCTTCGCCAGAAAGTTTGCTGAAATCGGGCGAGAAGAGGTAGCTAAGGCCGGCTGCTGCCCCGTCGAGCGTCAATGAACGGATGCACAAGAATACAAGCAATACTACAAGTATGGGCATCAACAGTTTGGAGACTCGCTCCACTCCTTTTTCAACTCCAGCGACTATTACGCATGTAGTAAGCAACAGAAAGACAGCAATGAAAATCATTGGTCTGAGCGGAGAGGATGCAAACTGATTGAAATGCGCCCCAAATCCATCGTCAGGTATGGTCGACAGTGTGCCCACTAACGACTCGAAGAAGTAGTTGAGCGTCCATCCTGATATTACAAGGTAAATGGCCAATATCAAGAAACATGTAACGAGACCTATAAGCCCCACATAGCGCCATCCAGGTCGATGCGGACGCAGCTTGGGATAGGCTTTAACAGGGTCTTCACCGGTGCGCCGTCCAATAACGAACTCACTCATCATCAATATCATACCTATAAAGAACACAAAAAATACATATACGATGAGGAATGCTCCGCCTCCGTATTTACCACATATATAGGGAAATCTCCATATGTTTCCCAACCCGACAGCCGAACCTGCCGCAGCCATGATAGCTCCAAACGAGCTACTGAATCCTTCTCCTGTTTTAGTTGCCATAACTTTAAAAATAAATTGTTTACATCAGTTTTGAACCAAATCGGGGTTCGTCGACACAAAGTCCGCCCACGATTTCCGTCTTGATTTGGTATGTTTTTTGTTTTGAGGTTTTAGCAGGGTGCGTATGTCTGCATAAGGATTCGACCTCTCAACAAAACAAGTATATGCAACAGCAAGGGCATCGGTAGCATCAAGATAATGCGGCTCCGACGGAAATTCCATCAGCGAGCGAAGCATCGATGCCACCTGCTCTTTGCCTGCGTTGCCGTTGCCGGTAACGGTCTGTTTGATGAATGCCGGCTCATACTCAGAGTACGACAGGTCGCGGCTCATAGCGGCAGCAATGGCCACACCCTGCGCTCGTCCCAGCTTGAGCATCGACTGTACGTTCTTGCCGAAGAAAGGGGCTTCAATAGCCAGATGGTCAGGATGGAACGTGTCGATTATTCGTAATGTAGAATCGAATATCTTACGAATACGCAAATTGAATGTGCTGATTTTTTTCAGGTATAGCACATCCAAGGCCAATACTTTTGGCTTGTTGTCAGATATCTCAAGCAGACTGTAGCCGAGAATCTGTGTTCCTGGGTCGATTCCTAAGATAATCTTTTCCAATGATATATTCCGTATTATTATCTAATGTGCTTCAAGCCAATTGTCACCCACATCTATACCTACCTCGACGGGTATGTTTAATGGCAAAGCATCAACCATTTCTTTTCTTACAATCTGTTTTACTTGCTCTATCTCTGGCTTATAGACATCAAAAACCAACTCATCGTGCACCTGTAGAATCATCTTCGACTTCAATCCGGCACTGCGGAACTGGCGCCATATACGTATCATTGCTATCTTGATCATATCAGCCGAAGTGCCCTGAATAGGCATATTGACGGCATTGCGCTCCGCAAACTGGCGAAGACCGGCATTGCGGCTGTTGATATCATACAGATATCGGCGACGGCCAAGCAAGGTCTGTGCATATCCGTTTTCTCGTGCAAAGGCTATATTCGAGTCAATATACTTCTTGATGGCCGGATATTGGGTAAAATATTCTTCAATAAGCTCTGAAGCCTCCTTGCGCGAGATATTCAGCTGCTCCGACAAACCGAATGGGCTGATGCCGTATATTATACCGAAATTAACTGACTTGGCATTGCGACGCTGTTCTTTGCTGACTTGATCGATGTCAATATGATAGATTTTTGCGGCTGTAGCTGCATGGATGTCATAATGGCTTGCAAAAGCCGCTATCATATGTTCGTCGTGCGACAATGACGCTATAATCCTCAGCTCGATTTGCGAATAATCTGCTGCAAGTATCTGATAATCCTCGTTTCGAGGCACAAAGGCTTTTCTTATTTCTCGTCCTCTCTCTGTTCTGATTGGTATGTTTTGGAGATTGGGATTCGACGAGCTCAAGCGGCCTGTCGCTGTAACCGTCTGATTATAGACAGTATGCAAACGTCCAGTCTGTTTGTCTATCAGTTTTGGAAATACATCCAGGTATGTAGAGACAAGTTTATTGATTGAGCGGTACTCCAAAATCAACGGCACGACAGCATGGCGGTCAGCCAGCTTGTTGAGCACTTCCTCTGCTGTGCTGTATTGCTTTGTGGCTGTCAACGGAGGTTTGTCCGTTATTTTGAGCCTTTCGTACAACACCTCACCAAGCTGCTTAGGCGACCCGATATTGAACTTGGTGCCAGCCAACGAATAAATTTCATTCTCTATTTCAGACAACTGACGCGACAGGTCGGCCGAATACTGCTTTATGGCGTCGACATCTATCCTGACGCCCTCGCGTTCCATGTCCACCAGAACATCTACCAGCGGTATTTCAATCTCATTATACAACGACAACATATCGTTGTCTAACAACCGTTTGCGCATTGGCTCATATAGCCGCATAAGTGTTTCCGAAGCCAAACAGGCATAGTCGGCATCGTCTTCGTCAAGGTTTTCGGAGAGGATGCTGGATGCAATGAAATCAAGATAGTGACGTGCTTCGGGATCCAGCAGATAATGGGCCAGCTGGACGTCGAACACTTCGCCTTGGATGGCAATACCGTTATCCAACAATATATGTTTCAACCTCTTGAGGTCATAGCATATTTTCCTTGTATTTGGATTGGCCAAAGCGGAAAAAAGGAAAGAGTAGTTGTCGCCGCCATTAAACCTGAGGTATGCCGATTCGTTGCAGCTTGTGGCAAAGGCGAGACCGACAACCACGTCTGTCTTTTTGTCTCTGTCAAGGAAGATGGCAAAATCCTTGTTCTGCAATTCGGAGAGCATAGAGATGGTTGCCGACCGATGCACCGGCGGTTGCCCTATGCCGTCGGCCGACAAGCTATGCCGTTCGTCCTGTTTCTGGCTCCCTGCATCAAACAACGATACCTGCAACGGGTCCGACTTGCTTTTTCGCGATTGAGAGGCGTTTTTTTTGCGTTCGTCCATCGCTGCTTCCGGCGAGATGCTGCCTTTTGGTGTCTTGACTCGCAAACTGAGTTTCATAGCCAACTCAGGGTCGCTGACACTTAAGTCGGTATACATCTTTTTGGCAAAAGTCCTGAACTCCAATTCGGTGAACAACGAAGCCAGAGCATCGTAGTCAGGTGTTCCTACAACGAAAAGGGCTTCATCGAATTGGACAGGGACTTCGCGGCAAATTGTTGCCAACTCTTTGGACAATAATGCCTGCTCAGAATACTGGGCAACTAAATTTCTCAGTTTCTCGTTGGCTATCTTTTCATGATTCTCGATCAGATTCTCCACACTGCCAAATTGAGCAACAAGTTGCTTGGCTTTCTTCTCTCCCACTCCTGGTATTCCTGGAATATTGTCTATCGAGTCGCCCCACAATCCCAGTATGTCGGCCACCTGCTCAGGCCGTTCCACTCCGAACGATTCGCACACATCGCCAGGCAGATACACGCTGTCGGGCTTTCCCATCCTACCAAACCGGTACAGATGGGTACGGTCTGTGACGAGCTGTGCAAAATCCTTGTCGGGCGTAACCATCAGTATCTCGTCGAAACCTGCCTCTTCGCCCTTCTTGGCTAATGTACCTATAATGTCGTCAGCTTCGTATCCCTGCTTGGTGACAATCGGTATTGCAAATCCGTCAATCACACGGTGTATATACGGCAATGCCTGCTGGATGTCTTCCGGCATCTTGTCGCGGTTGGCCTTATAGTCCACGTAGCGTTCATGACGGAAGGTCGGTTCCGAGAGGTCGAAGGCGACAGCACAATGAGTTGGCCGTTGCTGCCTGAGCAGGTCGTACAACGTCATCGTGAACCCCAGAACCGCTGATGTGTTCATTCCCCGGCTGTTCATCCTGGGATTGCGATTCAGAGCATAATACGCCCTGTACACCATCGCCATACCGTCTATCAACATCAGTTTTTTCATCGTTCGAATCTCGTGTTTACAATTCCTGTTTACTTGAGCGGATCTGCGTTCATAAGGTCGTATTCGTGCCTGTGGCGCAAAATGTCGCATGCCAAATTCACCGCATGGCGGAACGACTGCTCGCTGGCTTTACCTTTGCCGGCAATGTCGTATGCTGTGCCATGGGCTGGCGATGTGCGGATTATATCCAAACCGGCCGTATAGTTCACGCCTTCCGTAAACGACATGAGTTTGAACGGGATAAGGCCTTGGTCGTGATAGAGCGCCAATACACCGTCAAACCTGTTGAATTCGCTGCTCCCGAAAAATCCGTCCGAAGGATAAGGTCCATAGGCCAATATACCATTCTCATACGATTCTTCGATGGCAGGTTTTACTACCAGGCCGTCCTCGTCGCCTATAACCCCATTGTCGCCGGCATGCGGATCTAATGCCAAAACTGCAATTTTAGGCATAGGTATACCGAAGTCTCTCTTCAAAGAATTGTGCATCAGCGAAATTTTTTCTATCAGCAATTCTTTTGTTATTGCTGAAGGCACATCCCTTAGCGCCAAATGGTTAGTGACAATTCCGATGCGTATGCGGTCGCACACCATCATCATCAGCGACTTGCCGTTAAACTTGTTCGACAAGTATTCCGTATGGCCAGGAAAATCGAAATCGGGCGACTGGATGTTTTTCTTGTTGATCGGTGCCGTAACCAGCACATCGACATCGCCGCGACTAAGGTCCTCGCAGGCCCTGTCGAGAGCCATTCGGCTCATCATGCCACCTGTCTCTGTCGATTTGCCAATTTCAATCTTCACCTCGTCCTGCACAAGATTGATAACGTTGAATTTCTTCTCCTGTGCCTGATCGGCACTGGCTATTGCCGTAAAATTGAAATCCTGCTGCAGAGGGAGCAGCTTTTTGTGGTACGATGCCACTTTTGTCGAACCATAAAGAATAGGTGTGCAATGGTCGTACATGCGGGAATCCGAGAACGTTTTCAGAATAACCTCGTATCCTATACCATTAATATCGCCCTGAGTGATGGCTACTTTAATTTTTGTACCTTCTTGTTTTGACATAAAGGATATGTTGAGATATTTATAGTTAAATTATTGTGCAACAAGTTATTTTTATTGATACGTTAAAGAAAAGGTCGAAAGTGGAGACAGGCATTTCTTCATACTCGATTCAGTTCTTGGACATAACACGTTACACTTTTTTTTTGAGCGTTATTTTTTCTTTGTTGCCTCATACATCTGGAAAAAGGCATAGAGCAAGCGGAGTCCGAAGCCCGAAGCACCGCAGCCGTAGAAACTCTCCCTCTTCGAATAGAATGCCACACCGGCAATGTCAAGGTGGATATACGGATGATGTGCAAAATGGGCCAAGAAGCGACCTGCGGTAATTGTACCGGCATTAGCATGCAGGTTGCAGTTTATCAGGTCGGCCACCTCCGACTTCAACAACTCGTCGTATTCCTTCCAGAACGGAAGCGGGGCGAGGCGCTCATACACCTGTCCGCCTACAATGTTGAGCAGGCTGAAAGGCTTGTCGGCATCCTGTTGCATAGCAGCAATTACCGATGTGCCCAGTGCCCTTACTGCGGCTCCCGTAAGCGTTGCAGCGTCAATGATCAGCTCAGGATCCAGCCTGTCGGCATAAGCTATGGCATCTGCCAGGATCAGCCGCCCCTCGGCATCAGTGTTGGTTATCTCCACCGTGGTGCCGTCATACATCTTCAGTATGTCGTCGGCAGCATAGGCGTTTTTGCCAGGCCTGTTGTCGGTCAAGGGCAGGAAAGCCATCAGCCAGACAGGAAGTGCATTTTCGGCAGCGGCAAAAAGCGACGAAGACATCGTGGCGGCACCGGCCATGTCCGACTTCATTTCGACCATATAGTCTTCTGGTTTTATGTTCAGGCCACCAGTGTCGTACATGACGCCCTTGCCGACAAGAGCCACCGGACGTTCGTTGATCCTGTTTGCAGGCTTGTATTCAAGCACCACAAAGCGGGCCTCGTCCTCGCTGCCTCTGTTCACGGCAAGCAGTCCTCCCATCTTCAGCGACTCAATTTTCTTCTGCCCCATCACTGTACATTTCACATTGCCCAACTTCTCGGCCTCTGCCTGCAGGATATCGGCAAATGCAGGTGCATTGAGATACATGACCGGTTCGTTCACCCAGTCACGCAACGTGTCTATACGGCGCCAAAGCCTAAGGTTCTCTTCAAGAGCGCCCTGTTCCAATATGTGTTTCTCCAGAACCACGTCTGTAAGCAACGTCGACTTCTTGGAACGGTATTTCTCAAACCGGTAGTTTGCCATGTGGAGTCCCTCAAGGAACGCGGCAGCCTCTTCCGGAATGATTCCGTCGCCACCAATGCCTATATTCGTAACGCCTTCCTTTTCCAGTATAAGCTGCACCTCGGCAGCACACTTGCGCAAACGTTCCAAAGCCTCCACATTGGGCAGCTCGCTGTCAAAGTTCTGTACGTAGATCTTATACGGCAGCCTGTTCAAAACCACCAACGATCCCGCGTCGCGCTTTCGGCAACTCTCGACGTACGCAAGTTCCTCCTTCTTGAAAGGGAGCGAACGCGGTGCAACCTCGCTGCCATAAAGAAACACAACCGAACAGTTCAACTTGTTATAGTCTATCTTTTCAAGAGTTACATTCATATTTCTAAAAATTTTGAAATTGCAAAATTACAAAAAAAAAAGATATCTGAAAATCTATGTAACTTTGCAAAATCATTCCAACTTTTCATTGGATATTTAATTAATTAGAATCGTTATTATTATACCATCACATAACCTCACCACACTTACCTCATTTCACACAAAATAGTATATTCTAAAAAAAATAAACAACCCTGCTATGGACCAACGCGACAGTATAGATTTTGCAAACGCCGACATCAAAAAACTGTTTTCCCGCTTCTTTTTCCCTACCCTCTTTGGCATGCTCTTCAGCATGGCTTTCATCTTCACCGACGGCATTTTTGTCGGCCACGGCATTGGTCCTCACGGACTTGCCGCCATCAATCTTGTAGGCCCCATCATGATGCTCATCAGCGGACTTGGCATGATGCTGGGCATCGGTTCCAGCGTCGTAGCCGCAATACACCTGTCCCACGGCAACATCAAGGCTGCCCGCATCAATGTTACCCAGGCCTTCCTTGCTGGCATCTCCCTCTCCATGCTCATGGGAATCGTGTGCTATTGCTTCCCCAATGCCGTCCTCAGCCTTCTCGGGGTGGAAAGCGCAATGCACGATGCCGCCTACGAATACTACATCTGGTTCATACCCACATGCCTTCTCATGATGGTCCAGACTATTGGACTCTTTGTTATACGACTCGACGGCTCGCCACGCTACGCAATGTTTGCCAACATAATCCCCGCCATCGTCAATATTGCCCTCGACTACATATTCATCTTCCCATGCAACTGGGGACTAATGGGAGCCTCCCTCGCCACCGACATAGGAGGAGCCACCGCTGTCATTATGGTGCTCTACTACATGATTTTCCGGTCGAAGACACTCAAGCTCTACCGCCTGAAAACCTCAAAGACGAGCATGCTGCTCACCATGCGCAACATAGGCTACATGGCCCGCATGGGTGCCTCTGGCCTCGTCGGCGAACTGGCCGTAGCCGCGATGATGCTTACAGGCAACATCATGTTCAATCGCTACCTTGGCACCGATGGTGTTTCAGCCTATAGCATCGCATGCTATCTCTTCCCTTTGATATATATGATATGCAATGCTATAGCACAGTCCGCACAGCCAATAATCAGCTTCAACCACGGTGCACAAAAAGCACTCCGCGTACACCAGACAGTAGCATTCAGCATCATTATAAGCATAGTCACCGGAATTATACTCACCCTGCTCTTCATTTTCCTATCCCCATCCATAGTCCATATCTTCCTCAACGACGGCACTCAGGCCGGCAGCATAGCATCCGACGGATTGCCATACTACGCCACCGGGTTCGTATCCCTTGCCATAAATATCAGTATAATAGGATACTACCAAAGCATTGAACAAGCTACTACCGCCGTCATCCTTACAGTCCTCAGGGGAGTAGTATTCCTCGTCCTCGCCTTCCTCCTGCTACCACGATTTTTCGACACCGTAGGACTCTGGCTCGCCATTCCAGTTGCCGAGCTCTGCACAACAGCGACAATATGCCTGATTCAGCTACTCAAAAAAAGAAACACAAAACAAAATTAAGGTTTTAGTTATAATAAAGGTTATAGACATACACCAATGGACATCATAAACATACTGCCTGACAATATAGCAAACCAGATCGCAGCAGGCGAAGTCGTCGACCGCCCCGCCTCGGCAGTCAAAGAACTGCTCGAAAACGCCATGGACGCCGGAGCATCATCCATCCAACTCATCGTAAAAGACGCAGGACGCACCCTCATCCAAGTCGTTGACAACGGATGCGGCATGTCCCACAGCGACGCCAGGCTCTGCTTTGAACGGCATGCCACCTCAAAAATCCATCGAGCCGATGATCTCTTCGCCATACGCACCATGGGGTTCCGCGGCGAAGCCCTCGCCTCTATAGCAGCAGTCGCTCAGGTCGAACTCCGCACAAGCCAAATCGGCAGCGAACTCGGCACACGCATCCTCATCGAAGGCTCGCAACTTGTCGATCAGGCACCCTGTTCCTGCCCCCCAGGCACATCCATCTCAGTCAAAAACCTCTTCTTCAATATCCCCGCACGACGCAACTTCCTCAAAAAAGACAGCATCGAACTCTCGCATATCGAAGAAGTCTTCCGACGCATCGCCCTGCCCAACTACAACATAGCCTTCAGCTTCCACCACAACGGACGGCTCCTCTACGACCTCAAAGCATCCAACTTCGCACAGCGCATCGCCGCACTCTTTGGCTCAGGGTTCAACCAACGGCTCTACAATATCCAAGAACAAACCCAACCCGTCAAAATCTTCGGCTACGTCGGCAAGGCCGAGTATGCACGCCACACACGCGGCGAGCAGTACCTCTTCGTCAACAACCGATTCATAAAGCACCCACCTCTCTCAGCAGCAATCGAAAAAGCATACAACGAACTGATTCCAGACCACACCTACCCGTCATACTTTGTCCTCCTTGACGTCGACCCCTCACGGCTAGACGTAAACATACACCCCACCAAGACCGAAGTCCGTTTCATCGACGAAAACGTCATCTTCGCCATTCTCAGAGCCGCCACAAAAAAAGCACTGGGACAATATACCCTCGCCAACGAGCTAGAATTCAACCCTTCTACAGAAATCGACTTCACACCCTCATCTGACGGGCACATACCAGCCCCTCCTCAGATATCCTACAACCCCTCCTACAACCCATTCCGAACACATACCACAAACACCCATCCCAGTCCGACCGACATTACTGACGATTCTCACATACAGACGCCTCAACTGCAATTACCAAACGAGAACGATTACCGCACCGACAATGCAATTTACGGCAATGAAGAAGAATCGGCGACATACCAACACATAGACAACCCTCCCCTCCAACTCGGACGCTACATCGTTACCACCCTCAAGTCAGGCATTGCTGTTATCGACCGGCAATACGCATGCGAGCGCATAACCTACGAACGTCTACTCGCACGCTTCAATACCGCCGCCGACACGCCCCAGCAACTCCTCTTCCCCGTCAATCTCAGGCTCAATGCCGGCGACAGCGAACTGCTTGCCGAACTCATGCCCGACCTCCGGCACGCAGGGTTTGTCATCTCCCCACTCGGGCAGAACACCTTTGTCGTAACAGCCGCCCCCACCGACCTCAAAGACACAGAAGTCCAATCCGCTATCGAACAGACCATCTCCGACTTCCGCAACAACACCCTCCAGCAACCCACCAGTCGCGACAAAAGCATCTGCAGCTCACTCGCCAAGCACCTCGCCGCATCCAAAAGCCAGACCCTCAAAACAGAAGAAATGCAGCAAATAATCGCTTCGCTCTTCAGCTGCCAGGCCCCCGGCATATCACCCTCCGGCAAACCAACCATGACACTAATCACCAACCAGGAAATCTCAGAACGCCTAAAATAAAAACCAAGAAAAATGCCACAGTATTCACCCCAAGGTCTCCGTATGCTCCCCACCGGAGTAAAACACCTGCTCATCCTCAACCTTCTCCTTTTCGCAGCAGCATATATATTCCAGTACTCACTCCATATTGACCTCGACAAATGGCTCGCACTATACTATGTCGCCAGCGACAGTTTCCGCCCCTGGCAGTACATCACCTACATGTTCATGCACGCCAACTTTGAGCACATTTTCTTCAACATGTTCGCCCTGTGGATGTTCGGCGCCATACTCGAAAACCTTTGGGGCACACGCCGCTTCCTCATCTTCTACCTCCTCTGCGGCATCGGTGCCGGAGTGTTCCACAGCATCGTCACAGGCCTTACAGCAGCACCCGTACTTCATGCCATAAACAACTATGCCGCCAACCCGTCACCCGATGCGCTCATGCAAATATACAACGACCATTTCCAAAACATCATCAACCCACGCTGGATTACCGAAGTAACCAATGCCTGGCACAGTGGAGTGGACGGAAATTTCGGAATCGAAACGACATCTGCGCTAATGGATGTATACAACACCCGTATCATAGGAGTACCGACCGTTGGCGCTTCAGGAGCCATATATGGCATCCTGCTGGCCTTTGGAATGATGTTCCCAAACGAGCGCATCTACCTCTATTTCCTCTTCCCCATACGCGCCAAATGGTTCGTCATAGGCTATGCTGCCATCGAGTTGGTCACCGGCATCCTCACCACTAACGACGGAATAGCCCATTTTGCGCATCTTGGCGGAATGCTCGTAGCCCTGATACTCATTCTCCTTTGGCGCAAAAAACACTCACTGTAAAACTCTACAACCAACACATGTCCGAATATAAAAAAGGCCTTCTCTACGGACTCCTATGCTACACCATTTGGGGACTTTTTCCCCTCTATTGGAGGCTTCTGAACCACGTCAACAGTTTCGAAATTCTCGCCCATCGCATGCTATGGGCTTGCCTCTTCATGGTCGTTCTCCTTATCGGCATCCAAAAAGTACGGCTTCGCGACCACATACACAACACACAGCAATGGTTCATGCTCCTTGTTACCGGAACACTTATATCATTCAATTGGGGATTATACATTTGGGCCATCAACCACGGTTATATACTGCAAAGCAGCATCGGATACTACATCAACCCCCTTGTCAATGTACTCCTCGGATACATTTTCCTCCACGAGCGGCTCAACCATTGCCAGACCGTTGCGCTCCTCTTCGCTCTTGCAGGTGTGCTATACTTCACTATTTCCTACGGACGTATGCCTATCATCTCCCTGGGACTGGCTTTCAGTTTTGGCATCTACGGACTGCTCAAAAAAACAATGCACATCCCAGCCACCCCCGCGCTTACAGCTGAAACATTATGGATGCTCCCTGCAGCCATCGCCTATATTATTTTCGCTTTCAACTCCGGAAACTCAGCCCTTAACACTTTCCACCCTCTCACCTGGATTCTCCTTCTCCTCGCCGGTGTCGTCACCGCAGTGCCTCTACTGTTATACGGCAAAGCAGCCGAACGCATCACACTCACTTCCTTGGGCTTCCTTCAGTACGTCTCGCCAACAGGACAATTTCTGATAGGAATATTCATCTACAATGAAGACTTCACAACTGCACACATTGTATGCTTTGTCTGCATTTGGATAGGACTATCAATATTTACAATCGATACACTGTTACGGCTGAAAAAAAACAAGTAATTCCGTCTCAGCTTCTCTCCATCCATTCTGCTGATAAGTAATTGGTCAAATTTATTTGACATTTATGGCAATTTACGGACATTTACAT
>CAMOFI010000017.1 GCA_946613135.1 uncultured Bacteroidales bacterium | reverse complement strand
GGTACGTCGACCAGCAGATGCTTGTAGCTGGCTGTGGCTTTTGCCGAACCGAGCACGAGGTCAACGGTGGTCTCTGAACTGGCAAAACCATAGCGGGCTTGCAGTCCAACGGAAAGGGCGAGGTCGCCGCTGAGTTGGATGTTCTGGTTTATTCCGATAGCTACACCATCGAGGCTGATGGTGTCGTGCAAGTTGCCGTTGGTTGTGGTGATGGTTTGAGGCGTGTAGCCGATGTTTAAGCCTGTCTGGGCATTAGCAGAGACAAATAATGCTACTGTTAAGATAATGAAAGAAAATGTTTTTTTCATTTTGTTAGTTTTTTTAGTTGATATTTTTAAAGTTTTGGCTTTTTTATTGTCGTGTTTTATGATAAGTAAATGGTTATAGAGTTAATATTCTTTTAACGGCAATTGTCAGCAATTAGCCAGGAATTATCTTTTAGGATTTGATTGTCTGTGAGTTATCGAAATATTAAATAAAAATGACTTATTATTTAGAAACCATCGATGGTATGATTCAAAAAGCGTCCCAAAATGTGTTGGAACGCTTTCTGTGAGTTAGGAATTGGCTTTGGGATCTTTCACCGTGACGGGTTTGGAGATGGACTCGCGCATATCGGTGTCGGCCTGGATGTTCTTCATGCGGTAGTAGTCCATTATGCCGAGGTTGCCGCTCCGGAATGCTTCGGCCATAGCCAATGGAACTTCGGCTTCGGCCTGTATGACCTTGGCGCGGGCTTCCTGAGCCTTGGCTTTCATCTCCTGCTCCTGTGCCACAGCCATAGCGCGACGCTCTTCGGCCTTGGCCTGTGCAATGTTCTTGTCGGCATTGGCCTGGTCCATCTGCAGCTGGGCTCCGATGTTCTTTCCGACGTCGATGTCGGCGATGTCGATTGATAGGATTTCGAAGGCTGTGCCGCTGTCCAGACCTTTGGTGAGGACAAGTTTGGAGATGCTGTCAGGATTTTCGAGCACCTGCTTGTGGCTCTGGGCCGAGCCGATGGAAGTGACGATGCCTTCGCCGACGCGGGCCAGGATGGTCTCTTCGCCGGCACCACCGACGAGCTGTTTGATGTTGGTACGCACCGTGACACGGGCTTTGGCAATGAGCTGGATGCCGTCTTTTGCCACAGCAGCGACAGGAGGTGTATCGATAACCTTGGGGTTGACAGAGGTCTGGACTGCGTTGAGCACGTCACGGCCAGCAAGGTCGATGGCGGTGCAGGTCTTGAAATCGAGGTTCATGTTGGCTTTGTCGGCCGAAATGAGAGCCTTGACGACGCTGTTGACGCGTCCGCCTGCCAGATAGTGGGCTTCGAGTTCGTTCTGCGACACTTTCAGTCCTGCCTTGGCAGCCGACACCATGTTGTTGACAATCACTGCCGGGGGTACCTTACGGAAGCGCATGAATATGAGCTGGATAAGCGATGTGTGTACGCCCGAGATGAGGGCTTGGAACCAGATCCCGATGGGTACGAGCCACAGGAAGAGTATCAGAAAAACGATACATGCGAAGATGATGATTAATGTCATTGGATCCATAGTTGTTGTTTTTAAAGTTTATTGTTTTGGTTTAAAATTTTTTAATTCTTGGGTCGTACTACGATTTTGTACCCTTGTATTTCAATGACTTCTATGGGCTTGTTTTCGTCAATGAACGGGCCGTCGCTATGCACTTCGACAATCTCGTTGCCAATTTGGGCCTTGCCTGCCGGCGCAAGCCTGGAGAGGGTCGTTCCGCAGTCGCCGATTTTGATAGTGCTGTCTATCTGATTCACCTTGCTGTCGCTCTCCTCCTTGAGGCTGAAGCGTTTCCATGTGCCGCTTTTCATAAGCAACACAAGCATTAAGATGCCAACAACAATGCTGCTGATCAGGGTGATGTTGCCTGCTGTGGTGCCGTGGTTGGCGTAGGTCTGCCAAATTCCGACGGCAACCATTATGCCGCCGAAAATACCGCAAATGCCTCCGGGCAGTGCTACGATTTCGAGAGCCACGAGAGCCAATCCGACAAGGATGATGATGATGATTAAGGTCCAGGTCATAACGGTTTATTCTACTATTTCAGATGTAAGCTGTTTGTTGAGCAGTGCGGTGTGCATAGGAAGCAGCTCTTCGTAGCCGCCTGTTTTGACGATGCATTTGCCAGTATAGTGTATCATGATAGTGCATTGCTCGGCCTGTTCGTAGGTGTGTCGGCAGATGTCGACAAGAGCCTTGATGACATAGTCGAAGGTGTGGTAGTCGTCGTTGTGGACGATGAGTTTGCATCCATTGTCGTCGAGCAGGTCTATACCTTCTTCTTCTTTCTCCTTGTATTGGCTGTCGTCTTTCATGGCAGGGGTTGTCAGTTGTCTTTTTTAATGATTAACACATTGGCAAAGGCCGAGATACCTTCCTCACGACCCTCGAAACCGAGATGCTCGGTTGTGGTTGCTTTGACGGATACGTTGTCGATGTCGATATGCATTGCCTGAGATAGGGTTTGTCGCATGAGGGGAATGTAAGGTGCTATCTTGGGGCGTTGCAGGCATAGAATGGTGTCGACATTGCCGATGGTGAATCCTTTTTCACCAATCAGGCGGCACACGTTGCTGAGGAGCAGTTTGCTGTCGATGCCTTTGTATGCCGGGTCGCTGTCGGGGAAATGTTGTCCGATGTCGCCTAATGCGGCGGCACCAAGCAGGGCGTCGCAGATGGCATGGATAAGCACATCGGCGTCAGAGTGGCCAAGCAGCCCTTTTGAGTGTTGGATTTGAATGCCGCCGAGCCAGAGAGGAAGCCCCTCTTTGAGTTGATGGACATCATATCCTATGCCGGTACGGAAAGTCATTATTTTTTGTTTTTGTCGATGTTGTAGGTCAGCGAAACACGCAGGGTGTTGGCCAGAGGGTTGTTGCTGAAGTCGGAAGTGGGAACGAGGTAGGAGAAGTCGAACTCGATACGTTTTGCTCTGAAACCCACACCAATGGTGAGGTATTGGCGAGCTCCTTTGGTCTTGTGCTCGTAGAAATAGCCGAGTCGTGCTGCCACGGCGTTCGAGTACCAGTATTCGGCACCAAGAGAGAGGCTTACCTCGCGCAGTTCTTCGGCGAAGCCGCCAGGGGCATCGTAGAAGGACTGTATGGCGCCGAGTACCGAGCTGGTCTGCCGATAGTCGGTCATATTCTCATAGAGGCCGCTCCAGGTGCTGTCGACGTCGTTCCAAAGAGGAGGTGTCGGGACAAGCAGTTTGTTGAAGTCCAGAAGGATATTTATTTTGTTGTATTCGTCAACTTCGTATGTGTAGCGTCCTCCGACGCGGATGTTGGCAGGAAGGAATTCGTTCTCGGTATCGTCGTCAGAATAGGATAGTTTGGAACCGAGGTTGCTGATGGTTAGTGCGCCTGCCACTTGTTGGTTTTTGTTGATGTCCTGTTGGTAGTAGAGACCTACATCGGCAGCGAGTCCGTTGGCCGGTTTTGTGGTCATTTGTTCTACGTCGAGTCCCTGAGTGAGGTCGTCGTGGATGAAACGAGCTGTGGCTCCGAGAGCCAGGTAGTCGGAGAGTTTCATAGAGTAGGTTGCGTCGACAACGAATTCGTTGGGACGGAATTCGCCAAGCGGGTTGCCCTGTTCGTCGGTATGTTCGATTTTGCCGAGGGTGAAATAGGTGAGCGAAGCTCCAATGGCGCTACGTTTGTTGATGCGTTTGTATGCTCCAAGGTAGAGGAAGTTCATTTCAGAGTCCAGCTTGCGGAGCCACGGGGTGTAGGTAGTGCTGATGCTCATGTCGAGAGGGGCGAAAGCCAGCTTGGCGTTGTTCCAGTGGGCGGAATAGGCGTTTGGTTCGTAGGCGGCTCCTGCGTCGCCCAAGGCTCCGGAGATGGCATCGGGAGCTATCTGCAGAATGGGGATGCCGGTATGGATATAATTGTTGGTCTGTCCAGTTGCGCGGTTGCTGTTATTGTATTGGGCCATGGTATTGCCGGCCAGAAACATAACAGAACATAATGTCAGAAAAGACTTGAAAGAGTTTTTGTTCATGAGTTATCGTATAAATAATGTCTAAGAACGATGTGTTTTGGTTTTTATTGTATCACTGAACGATGATTTTGCCATTTTGGATTATTTTTTCGCCGTTGGATGTCAATGCCGTGAAGCGAGCCATGTATATGCCTGGAGCAACGCGCAATCCTGAACTGTTGCGCAGATTCCAGTCGACGGGGCCTATGACGTAGCTGTCGGGGCTTACGGATGGGTTGAAACTTACGACGGGTTGTCCCTGTATGTTGTATATGTCAAGTTGTGCTGACGTTATCTGTCCTTTTGCGTTGTGTTCCATGCGGAGTTGTGAGTGCTGGCTGGCGGGATTGGGCGAAGCTGAGAATGCAGACGTGAGTGTGTCGGAGCCGTGGACGTAAAAGACAATGTCGGCGGTGTTCGAAAAATTGAATATATTCCAAGCTTTTACGCTGACGTGGTGCCGTCCAGGCGTCAGGTTGCTCAGGTTGTAGCGTATGGTGCCTTTGTGTTCGTCATCGATGTCGGTTTCGTAGAAGTCGTTGAGTATGATGATGCTGTTGGGGTTGCCATCGAGAGTGGCTGTTATGTCGTGCCCCAGTCCGCTACCTACGGCATTGATGCCGATGCTGTCGTGGAGGAGGACGATGAGAGTCGGATTGGCATCGGTTATGGCACCGTTGCGGAAGTTGGTGTCGTTGATGTAGGCTTTGACAAGCGGACGAGACTCTGTGATTACTGCCGACTCATCGTAACCGCCGAGGAACAGGTTCTGGTATGCCCCTGCCGCATCTTCAGAGGAACTTTTGGCGTAGTGAGACAAGCGGGCGCGGTCGAATTTGTAGGCTACGTCGCGTGGAACAATGAAACGGTAAGTGAATTGTCCGTTTCTTACGGAAGTGCGTCCACGGTAGATGAGCCTGTTTTGCAGAACGAAGCCGACTTCGTGTCCGGCGTTGTCGTTGGCGAGAGTGTGTGTGGCCACAGGCCGGTCGTATACTTCGGGGAACAGGTCTCCGTCGAAGTCGCTTACCCGATTGCCATTGTTGTCGCGGATCTCGCCTTCTACGGTGACGGTGGAGAGGACTAAGGCAGTGTCGTTGTTGAGGCTGTCGACGGGTGTGCCGTTGATGGCGGTAACCACGATGTTGTGGGTGGGAAGGCTGAGGCGCAGTGCTGGGTCTCCGATGAGAGTCAGGGCTTGAGTGGTGACGCGGTGGTTTTTGGCGATGCGTATGGCGTCGCCAATAGTGTTTTCAGGATTCAGTGCCTGCATGACCATGTCGGTATTGACTGACTGGATGTGAGAGATGGGGCGTGACGCTGCCAGGCATCCGATGCCGGCTCCGTCGGCCAGCAGGAATTCTTCGGCTCCGCAGGTCTCGTTGATATCGTCGTATTTGCCGAAGGTGCAGGTGCTGGTGATGAAGAAAGGCAGCTGGTTGAAGTTTGTGTAGGAACTGATGTCGGATTTCATCATAAAGCGTTCGGTTCCGATGTACTGCGATGAACCGTGTCCGATGTAGTTGAGCAACAAGCATCCGTAGTTGATTCTTTTTTTGAGGGCATTGTTCACGTCTGGATAGTACGAGCCGTCGGCTCCGGACTTTTGGACATAGGCATCGGCATATATTTTGTCGATGTTGATATGAGGATAGAGATTGTTTATCTGTCGGGCTGTCACTTCCGACGACCATGTGAATGTTGTATCGCCTCCACAGCTGGGGTCGGCATCGTCGGCAAGGAGTGCGACGCTGTTGCGCCAGTCGCCCCTGATTCCGTCGATTGTCAGGTCTTTGCGGGTTATGTACCGGTCGATTTTGTCAACGATACGAGCAGCTTCTTCGACATTCTTTGCTGGCAGGCGTCCTACGGAGACATCCATGCTGGAATAGTTGGTCAGCTCTTCACCGTCGTCGAGATAGGTAAAAATGTCGTCGGTTGCCATCGATTCGCCGTCGTCGTCGAAAGAACGGAGCGTCTGGTACGTAACTACGGTGGTGTGAGAACCGTTGAGAATGTTGCGGTTGTCGTATGTGCCTTTGCCAAATATGACCAGGTGACGTGGTGTGTCGTCGCTGTCGGAGGCTTTGTTGCGAAGGTGACGCAGCAGTTCGCGTATGGCTATTGGGTCTTTGCGCCCGCTGCTGAATTCGTTGTATACCTGCTCTTGAGAGGCTACAAGAGTGCTGAGGCCGTCGTGGATGCTGTGGAGCGAGGCCAGTCTTTCGGCCTGAGCCTGCAGGCCCTTGTGGCATACGATTACCAGTTCTGCAGGAGCACTTCCGTGGAGGTCTTGGTTGGCTATGCGAGAGATGGATTTGGGCGAAAGGAATCCTGTGCCATTGAATGTCGTGAGGACCAGCCATTTGTCGGATGGTGTCGTGAAGGCGGCGGTGCTGTTGTCGAGGGTCAGAGGAATTTCTACTACATTGTTGTAGTCGGAGACATTCCATAGTCTTGTTTGGCTGTTGGCATTGGTCATCGTGTAGGCGGTAGGTGCACCGCCTGTGGGTTCTACATACATTATATTTTGGTTGCCGGAGGCAGTCATGTGTGTTATTGCATCGACCTCAAAGTAGTCGATATAGCCTGCTGCCATGTTCTCGCTATAGTTGTATGTGACGTCGAAAGAGAGCGACGATGATGCAGGAGCGTTGAAGTCGTCGAAGAATTCATTGTAGCGGTTGTGGCTGTTGAAAGGATGGGATCGTGTGGAACCATTGAATGTGACTGAGAAGTTGCTGCCCGACTTCGATATTGATGCAAGTGCATACCGGACTTTGACGGTGCCTGTTGCTGCGGTAGGTAGCGACAGCGTCACGGTTTTACGGTTGTTGGTTCCATAGAGGCGGTCGCCCACCCATATCAGTCCAGAATTGTGGGTGTTGGTTTTGTCGACATCGTACACTGCCACGCTGTGGCACAATGTCGACGAAGACGTGGCCTGAAGAGGCTGGGCAGAGCCGACACGTTTATGTTGCCCTTTGCTAAGGGTCAGGAAAACGAAGTTTGACGAGGCATAGTGATGTCTGTTGTGGTGGAGCGATGCCGATGTTTCGTCGTAGGTCCAATTGTCGGCGCCGCAACCGAAAAATAGAATATAGTCATTGTTGTCGAAGATGCCGTTGCCGTTAGCATCGTGGACTTCTATAGCCATCTCTTCGAGGTCGTCGGGACGAGTGGCACCGTTGCGGGCGGGCAATTCGCCACCGGGATGTCCATATAGAGCTATCTCGTCGGTGTTGCATGCGGAAAGGGCTTCAATGCTGCTGGCAGTAAGTTTGTATATGCCATCATTGTCGATCTCGATTTTCCACCATTCACCGTCGGACAATACGGAATGAGCAGGGGTTTGTCCAAGGACTGCTGTGACAATAGTCGCGAACAGTATTGTCAGTACCAATTTTTTGTTGCAAGGTTTCATGACAGTATAACTTTTTTTCTATTGTTTTATTGTGCTTTTGGGTGTTTTTATTATAGTGTTTTTTTAGTTCACAAGGGATGCATTATTTTTTTGCTTTTCATACACCTGAGAGGAAAGGATTCGAGCCAAAAAAAAGAAAACATCCGTTCAGATGAAACAATAATCGGGAGATGCCGTATTATAGTAGAAAACAAGAAAAGAGAGCTGCTGCAAAAAATGCTGATTTTTGTGTTTTCAATGCAAAAAAAACGGCTTTTTTTTGGCACTATTTTATGACTGGTTGGTTGTATTGTGTTGATAATTAGAGGTGAATGAATATTTTTTTTGAAAAAGTGTTGTTATTGAAAGAAAATTCGTAATATTGCCAATTATTTTTAGGCTCATTTTATACATTATATGATGAAGAATCTAACCAAAATTGCCTTAGTAGCGGTACTTCTTATGGGAGCAATGCAGGGCGTGAAAGCACAGGATGTCATTTTCTCGCAATTCTATGCTAACCCACTATACATGAACCCTGCCTTTGCAGGTTCGAAGGTGTGCCCCCGTATTTCACTTAACTATCGTAACCAGTGGCCGGCGCTTGTGTCTGCCTATTCTACTGCATCGGCGTCATACGACCAGTATATCGATGCTCTTCATGGTGGTATAGGAGCTTTTTTGATGACAGACCGTCAGGGCGACCACGGGGCATTGTCTACCAGCATGTTTGGAATAATGTATGCATTCCGGTTCCAGCTTGCACGCGAGTTGTGGGTCAATGCCGGTCTGAGGGCGTCCATCGTCAATACGAGCTTAAATTGGAATGATTTGCGTTTCCCCGACATGATAGACCCGGTGATGGGTTTTGTCGGAGCATCGTCGGCTCAGATTCCGGAACATACCAATGTATGGTATCTCGATTTCGATGCTGGCGCTTTGTTCTATGGTTCTGCATGGTATGCTGGTTTTGCTGCCTCGCATCTTACCCAGCCCTCGAATGGCTTTTATGGCGTATGCAAACTGCCTATGAAGTTCACTGGCAATGTCGGAGCACTGATCAATATCGCCGAAGAGGCTCGCCGTACATCCTCGCTCGGACTTGGCACCCCGGTGCTTTCACCCAACTTCATCTATCAGTATCAGGCAGGATTCCATTATTTCAACTATGGTATTTATCTCGACTGGATGCCTTTCCTCGTCGGCGTATGGTTCCGCAACGGTATCGAGAATGCTGATGCTTTCATCTTCCAGGTAGGATTCCAACAGGATCACTTCAAGATAGGATACAGTTACGATGTAACGGTGTCGAAAATGTCAAACAACACTAATGGAGCACATGAGATCAGCGTTGGCATCTTGCTGCCATGTCCGGAAAAGAAACATAAAGTAAAGGCAATACGTTGCCCGTCGTTCTAAAAGGCACTTCGCGTTTGACCTGTGCGAGGAGCCATGGACAACGCTGAAAAATGAAACTTTTTTCGAAGTGGAACGTAGAAGTAAAGAAAAAACAAAACAGAAATAATAAATCATATTATATATTATGAAAAACCGTAGAATTGCATTATTCTTGTTAGTGGCAGCTGTTGTGGCAACAGGCTGCAGCAAGCAGAAGTCGGCTACCACTGGATGGAACTACAACGATCCTGAGTGGGGCGGATTTGAAGTGTCCGACTACAATGAGCAGATTACTGCTCCGGGACTTGTATTCATAGAAGGCGGTGCATTTGCCATGGGACGAGTTTCGGACGATTCCCGATTCCAGTGGAACAATGTTGCACACAATGTCACTGTTTCGTCGTTCTATATTGACGAAACCGAGGTCTCCAACCAGGCATATCGTGAATATGTCTATTGGATGAAACGAGCTTATGGAGAAGAATATCCAGAGCGTGTGCGTGCCATCTATCCCGATACGAACTGTTGGCGTGACAAGCTCGCTTGGCGAGAGGGATTCGTCGACTATTATTTCCAGAGCCCTATCTACGATCAGTATCCTGTTGTTGGTGTGACTTGGGAACAGGCCTCGAAGTACTGCATTTGGCGTACTGACCGTGTCAATGAGAAGATTCTTGTAGATAAAGGTATTATTGTGCTCGACCTTACCGACTTGCGCGGTGAGACGGCATTCCAGACCGATGTCTACCTTGCAGGCCAATATCGTGGCGAGTCGAAGAACGAACTCGACAATCTGGATCCAAGTGCCGGCGGCGAGCCGCGTCAGGTGCGTCGTGAAGATGGTATTCTTGTGCCGCACTACCGTCTGCCTACCGAGGCAGAGTGGGAGTTTGCCGCACTTGGCATGATAGGCAACACTTATGACGAACGTGTTGTGGAACACAAGACTTATCCTTGGGCTGGCTCCAGTGTGCGTTCAGCCAACAAGAAATACTATGGCCAGTTCCTCGCCAATTTCAAGCGTAGCCGTGGTGATGCCATGGGTGTTGCCGGCAACTTGAACGACGGATGGGATTACACTTGCCCGGTGAAATGGTATTTCCCCAACGATTACGGTCTGTACAACATGGCAGGCAATGTCAGCGAGTGGTGCATGGACGTTTATCGTAAGGATCAGAACCCTGTGGGAGGCGAAGATATGAACCCATTCCGTGGCAACGTGTACCGTACGCCTACCTATATTGACGAAGAGATTGCAATCAACGACACAACAGGAAGCATTATCTATAAAAATGTTGATGACGACCTCAATCGCCGCAACTATCGTCAGGCTGACAATATCAACTATCTTGATGGCGACTATGCATCGAACATCTATGACTATACTACCAACCAAAGTATCACTGAGTGGGTGGCCGTCGGCGATGAAGAAGAAGAGGGCGGTGGTATGGACGAAGAGTCTGTCCTGTCTAATCCTGACAGTGTGACCAACATGATGTATCGTCGTAATGTGTCGAATCAGCGTAATGTCACCTCTCTGCTCAGCAACAAAGTGCGTGTTGTTAAGGGTGGTTCGTGGAACGACCGCGCATACTGGATGCAAGCAGGCACACGTCGTTTCTATGAGCAAGACCGCTCAACGTCGTGGATCGGATTCCGTTGTGCAATGGATCGACTGGGATCGCGTGCTGAGTAGTCCAAATTTAAGAATTATCAAGGCCTCAGTAAAATGAGGCCTTTTTTTTAACCAAAAACGTTAATTACATCCTTATCCGGAGTTTTAAATATAATGGCAAGAGAGCGAACAACAAACAGTGGAATAATATATTTCAGAAGATTCACAAGAGCCAAATATGCAGTATATAACTCGTTGCACCGTATTGTGAATATATGCCGTTTGGCTACGTATGTGGCAGACTGCCAGTTGCGCAAATCTGGACTTTTGTTGGCTTTGGCTGTCGTTGTGATGCCTGTCAAGATGTATGCACAAGAGGACGACCAATACGAGGAGCTTTCGCTACCGGCTGTGCAGATAGTCGCTCCCACAACAGTCACACAGACCACTGCAGAGCCTGCGGTGGTGTTTACAGCCCAAGACATTAAAAACCATTCAGTCCATTGTGTAGGAGATCTGCTGACATTAGTTGCCGGAGTTGACTTGCGGGTCCGCGGTGCGGGCGACGTACAGGGCGACTTGTCGATGAGAGGCGGCAGTTTCGACCAGATGCTGGTGTTAGTCAATGGAATCAATTTGACCGACGCTCAGACGGGACACCACTTGTTGGATATTCCAATAGATATAACTATGGTGGAGCGCGTAGAGGTACTTACCCCCTCGATGCTTCTTTCGCGCGGTATTGTGGCTTTTTGTGGAGCTGTCAATATCGTCATCAATGGGAATGCCCAAAAACGTCTGATGGCCGAGTTGGGACTGGGCTCGGACGGCACTGCTAGGCTGTCGGCCATGGGTACAGCCGCATGCGGCAGTTGGACACATACCGTGGCAGCTTCGTATGCACGCAGTGACGGATATATGGAAAATACAGATTATCGTCAGGCAAATGTTTACGTACAATCAGACCGCCGTGTAGAGCAAGACAACTGGTCTATTAGTGCGGGGGCACAGATGAAAGATTTCGGCAGTCAGGCATTCTACAGTGTGTCGTACCCGGATCAGTTTGAGGCGACACGGACGCTGACGATGGCTGTTTCGAACGTGCATAGTTGGTCGACATCCCGTTTGGAGAGCTCGGCATATGGCAGGTTGCACAGCGACCGCTTTGAATTGTTTCGCGAAGGGAGGGTGGAGGCACCGTCGTGGTATGGCGGTCACAACTACCACTTGTCGGAGATTGCTGGTGTGCGCAGCCGCCTTGTTCGTCGCGTGGGTAGAGGCGACCTCTTTGTTGGTGCAGAGCTCCGTAGCGAGGGCATAGTGAGTAGTGTGCTTGGCGAGCCGGACACTGCGTTCTGGTTGTGCCGTCCACCGTCGAACTACAACCACAGATCGGAGCGGCTGTCGGTCAATCTGTTTGCTGGCTGCCGGGTTGATTTTGACAACGGCAGCGTTGAAGCCGACGTGTTGGGCAATAGAAACAGCGTATTTGGTTTTAATTATGGTGCTTCGCTCGATGCAGTGTGGCAGCCGTTGCGAGACTGGCGTTTTGGAGCCTCGCTGACCAGGACATTCCGTACGCCTACGTTCACAGACCTGTATTACCGTAGTGTGAATCATGAGTCAAATCCAGACCTTAACAGCGAGTGCAGCCTTTCGGCAGAGGTTAAAGCGCGCTATTCATCTTCGATTGGCGGATGCCGGCTGGCGGTGCTGTCTGCTGTGTATTATCGTGCAGGTCGTGACATTATTGATTGGGTCCGTCGTGCCGAAGAAGAGATGTGGTATTCGATGAATCATACCATTCTTGACGCAATGGGAGGCGAACTGACTCTCATGCTGCATGTAGGTAAAGGCCTTGACGAGGTTGGCGGCAACTATTCGTATTGTAAAGAACGTCAGGATGCTACTGGTATGGTTAGTGGTTACGATCTTGATTATCTGAGTCATAAAGCTAATTTTTATGTTGTGCTGAAGCCGGCAAGGCTGTTCTTTGGAAGTGACATTCCACTTCGACTGAAGGGCGACATGAACTACCGTCATCGTGAGGGCGAATATGCCGATGTGGGCGGTGTCATGCATTCATATCCAGATGCATATATTGTCAATCTTTCGTTGGAATATGCATTTAAAAGATTGACTTTTTCATTCGATATGCATAACATTGCAGACTGCAGCTATCGAGATTTTGGAGGTGTTCCTCAGCCTGGTCGTACGTTTATGGGTACGGTGAGAATGAAGCTATAAGCGGTTGCTCTAAAAAAAAGAAACAGGAAAATCCAGAAAAATATGTAAATTTGCAAATCTATAGAATGGCCATTGTATGATTGGATTGCTGTTAAATTATTGATTTTATGTGTGATATGTTTGAATGTGGCTATTGGTTTTATTAAAAAAAACATTGAAGTTGGTTCCAAAAGTTAAAAATATAAGCTTTATTTTGCTCGGATTGACGATGTTTTTTACATCGTGCCACAATCGAGAAATAGCGTATCTGAGCGATGCTCAGCGCGATACGGCCGAAACGGTATTGTCAAAGTATGTGGCATCCATTATGCCGGGAGACCAGCTGTACATATATGTTTCCAGTCTGTCGCCAGAAGGTGTGATACCATTCAATCAGGAGACTCACAAGATTGCGATAGAAGTGAACGATTTGAAAACTGTTGACGTGTTGGAAGCCGGTACGGATGTTTATAAGAATATCAGGGAGGAGAGGAAAACCGTTGAGTCGGACGTTTCTGGATATTTTGTGAACGCTGAGGGCAGCATAGTTTTTCCCGTTTTGGGCAAGATAGAAGTGGAGGGGTTTACGGTAGACAGTCTGTGCCGATATTTGGAGAAAAGACTTAGGGATGAGGGTTATGTGCTGGATCCGCATGTGGAGGTGAGCATAATGAATTTTCGTGTAACCGTGGTTGGAGAGGTTCGACAGCCACAACAGATACATGTTGAAGGCACACGGTTGACGATACTCGAAGCACTGGCCATCTGCGGAGACTTGACGGAATACGGACGGCGCGACAATCTTGTGGTGATGCGTCATGAGCAGGGCCAACAGATATTTGGAGAGATAGACCTTACCAAGAAAGAGATGTTGGACTCGCCATACTACTACCTTCACAACAACGATATAGTTTATATAGAACCTACAGAGAAAAAGAAACGCCGTTCGGACCGCGATCCTAATGTGCCGGCGTATATCAGCACTACGGTTTCGGCAGCATCGCTTGTGGCAATGACAATGCGCAATATGCAGGCCATTGAACGTTCAAAAAAACGCTAATGCTTAATGTGAATGAGTGCCAAACTTCGCCGATGATATTATAAAGGCTTGAGTTTGGTTTTTTTTTAGTATTTTTGCAGATTACATGTGATAGAATATATGCTGCAAAAATATCTGAAAATAATAGTTTTAGTTGCACTTATGGTTGTCCCGCCTTGTCGATTGTCGGCACAGAGGGTGATAGAATATGTGGCAGGTATGGGAACACGCGATCCAGGAAATGCGGACGTGTGGATACTGTATCAGAAAGTCAAGGCAATGCACGACGGCATGACTCTATATACCGACTCGGCGTCATTCGATACTAGAAACAACGTATTCATAGCACACAGGAATGTGCGTATAGAGTTCAGCGACACCACCACGTTGCTGGGTACTGCGGCAATATACGATGGCACGACACGAATAGCTGACGTATGGGGAGATACTGTGACATTGATTGACGGGAAGACTGTGTTGAAGACAGACCTTCTGAGCTATGACCGCAACAGCAGTACAGCGTCGTATTTCCATTGGGGGCACACTCTGCATGGGAGTGCCATTCTGGACAGTCAGAAGGGCTACTACCACAGCGATACACGCGACATATATCTCTTTGACGATGTGGTTCTGTATGATTCGGCATCGCGTCTGGAAACGGACACGTTGCTGTTTAATACACAGACGAGTATAGCTGTTTTCATATCGCCTACATACATCTACAGCGACTCGTCGACAGTGTACAGCGAGGATGGTACATACAATACCGATTCGCACGAGTCGGCCTCATATCAGGGCACGCGGCTTGCAAACAGGGAAAAATGGCTTACAGCCGACACACTATATTTTAACGATATCAGTGAATATGGTGAAGCATACGGCAATGTGACTATAGTGGATACACTGAATGAGGTGATTTGCAGGGGACGCGTTGGCCTTACCGACCAGTCGCGCAATTTGTCGTTTGTGACAGACTCGGCTTTGATAATATTCATAGACAAAGGAGATTCGTTGTTTATGCATGCCGACACGATATGGGCATATAACGACAGTCTGCGCAATTTCACCGCCGCCAAAGCCTATCGCAATGTGCGCATATACCGCTACGATGCACAGGCAGTGTGTGACTCATTGTACTATTCGGCCAGTGACTCGACGGCTACGCTTTACTATAGTCCGGTAGTGTGGTATGATGAATACCAGTGTTTTGCCGATACTATCAGATGCCACTACGACAGTGCTGGAGTGGACCTTGTGCACCTGAATGGGAATGTGTTGGCCATTGAGAAGGTGGACCCGTTGAAATACAATCAGGTTAAAGGTCGTAACTCGATAGTGCATCTGCACAAAAGCGAGCCCGAGTATGCTGACATCATGGGGTCGGCGCGAATGGTGTATTATGTGCTTGATGACGAGGTGGTAAACGGAAAGGTGGAAAAGACGTTGATAGGAGTGAATGCAGGCGTTGGGTCGGATATGCGCATATACTTCAAAGAACGCAAACCGTCGCGCTTCGTCACCTATGGCTCGCCTGATATGAAGATGTATCCTCCTGAGTTGTTGCCGGAAGAGGAACGTCTGTTGCCAGGATTTGAATGGAAAGACGGGATAAGACCTCACAGCCCGGATGAGGTTTTCAAGAAGGTGACAAAATGACATGAAAAGCCGATTGGCATTCTAGTTGATTTAGTATATATATTGGTTGTCGAAGGACAACAACCACGATTAAAGAAAAAATAATATACGATATGGAACAAAAAGACAATATAAACAAAGAAACAGAAGAGCAAAAAAACGAGTTAAACGTCGATATGCCTGAGACAGAAACAAATGCAGAGGTGGAAGATGATCAGAATCAATCGCATGAGAGCGAGAATGACTCTAAAGAGCAGGAAGAGCCAAAGGGCCGCAGGGCAAAGAAGAAACATGCCGACCAGCAGTTGGAAGCAATGACCGCCAAGGTTGAAGAAATGGGAATGAAACTTGCCGAGATGAACGACAAGTATATGCGTATATATTCCGAATACGAGAACTACCGAAAGCGCACCAGTGCAGAGAAAGCGGGCCTGATACTGAATGGGGGCAAGGATGTCATAAAACTGATGTTGCCGATAGTGGACGACATGGAGCGGGCAATTGCCAATATGGCAGAAGGCGACACTGCGAAAGAGGGTATGCAACTGATCCTCAAAAATATGCTCAATGCGCTGCAGCAGAAAGGATTGAAGCCGATGGAAGCTATGGGAGCCAAGTTTGACGAGAGCTACCATGAGGCTATTACCCAAATACCTTCGCCCACGCCTGAGGCTAAAGGCACAGTGATAGATGTGGTTAAGAAAGGATATTTCCTTAACGACGAGGTGTTGCGTTTTGCACAGGTGGTTGTAGCCAATTGATTGTGCCTGAAATATTTTTTGAAAGATTATTTGAGAAGAAAAAAGGAACCAAAAGGCATGATAGAGCCTATTGGACCAAAAAACAGAGATTATGTCAAAAAGAGATTATTATGAAGTGTTGGGTGTTGACAAAAATGTGTCGCCCGAGGAACTGAAAAAAGCCTACCGAAAACTTGCGCTCAAGTATCATCCTGACCGTAATCCTGGCGACAAGGAAGCTGAGGAGAAGTTCAAGGAGGCCGCAGAAGCATACGATGTGCTTAGCAATCCTGACAAGAAGGCCAAATACGACCAGTTTGGCCATGCAGGGTTGGATGGAGCCGCTGGAGGCTTTAGTGGTCAGGGAATGAGTATGGACGACATTTTCTCATCGTTTGGCAGCATCTTTGGCGACTTTTTTGGAGGCGGCGGTGGATTTGGTTTCAGTAGCCGAGGCGGCGGCGGACGTCCCACTTCGCGCGGCTCAAACTTGAGAATCAAAGTGAAGCTGACATTAGAGGAGATAGATCAAGGAGTAGAGAAAAAGATAAAGGTGGGCAAATATGTGCAATGCAAGACATGTGGTGGAAGCGGAGCCCGCAACAATAGTTTTGAGACTTGTTCGCACTGCCATGGTACAGGTATGATTACTGAAGTCAGACGCTCTATATTTGGACAGATGCAGACCCAGTCGGCATGTCCATATTGTGGAGGTCAGGGCCGGATAATTAAAGACAAGTGCCATGACTGTCATGGTGACGGCATAGTCAAGTCGGAAGAGGTGATAACAATCAACATACCGGCTGGCGTAAGCGACGGAATGCAGCTGTCAATGCGAGGCCAGGGTAATGCAGCTCCCCATGGCGGAGTGGCAGGCGACTTGATAATCCAGGTTGAAGAGATTCCGCACGAGATGTTTGAGCGACAGGATAATAATCTGTTCTATAATGCATTTGTAACCTTTAGTGAGGCTGCAATGGGAGGCACGATAGAAATACCGACCCTGAAGGGAAAGGTGAGGGTGAAGATCGATCAAGGTACGCCGTCGGGAAAGGTGATCAGGCTGAAAGGGAAAGGATTGCCCGATTTGAACGGCTATTCGCGAGGTGACATGCTTGTAAGCATTAATGTGTGGGTGCCGAAGAATCTTACGAAAGAGGAGAAGAACCTGCTTGAAGAATTGGAGAAACATCCAAATTTCCAGCCCAATCCGACTAAACAGGAAAGAGGTTTCTTTGACAAGATGAAAGATTTGTTTAATAATTAGTCATAATATACAATAAAACAATAATATCATTATTTGACTGAGGCGTTTCTACAATATGTGTGGCAGCATGGTCTGCTCGAAGGCCCTTTGTCGACGACAGAAGGCCTTCCTGTCGTAGTGGAACGACCGGGAAGGTTGAACCGCGACGCGGGTCCGGATTTTTTCGATGCACGCCTTACTATTGGCGGCATACAGTGGGCCGGCAATGTGGAGGTGCATATCAAAGCTTCCGATTGGAAGCGTCACGGACATGACAACGACAAAAGTTACAATAATGTGGTTCTTCATGTGGTTTATGTGGACGATGCTGAAATAAGGCTTGAGAGCGGCAAGACAATACCCACGGTGGTCATAGCTTCGGCCATACCTGAGCAGGTGTGGGAGAGTTACGACCAGCTGATGAACCCGACGCAACGATGTGATATACCCTGCGGGGAACGCCTTAAAGAAATACCAGATTTTCTCTTCAAACTGAGCCAGGACAGATTGGGAGTGGAACGCATGGAGCGTAAATCGGGTGATGTGCATAGAATATTACAGGAGGTGAAAGGGGGTTGGGAGCAAGCTTGCTACCAGCTTGTTGCTCATTATTTCGGAGGCAAGGCCAATGCATTCCCCTTTGAGCTTATGGCCAAGGTGACACCAATGGGAGTATTGGCGAAGATAAACAATGAGCCGTTTCGTGTTGAGTCGTTGTATTTCGGTCAGGCAGGGATGCTTGAGGGCGAGCTCTCCGATGACTATGCCAGGAGTATGCAGAAAGAGTACAATTATATGCGGACAGCCTATAAGCTCAGAACAATGCCGGCTCATTTGTGGAAATTTTTCAGACTCCGTCCTGCAAGCTTCCCAACACTGCGAATCAGTCAGTTCGCGGCTCTAATGTCGAGTACGTCACATCTCTTTTCTCTGTTGCTTGAGGCCAAAGATGTGTCGCAATTGCGCAAGATTTTTGCTGTACAGGCATCAGACTATTGGCAGACACACTACACATTCGACATCGAGTCGTGCAGGCAGCCGAGGAAGCTTGGCAAAAGTTTTATAGACAATTTGATTATCAATGCGTGGGTGCCGCTGCTTTTTGAGTTCGGAGCGCAGCAAGGCAACGAAGGACACAAGGAACAGGCATTCGCTTTGCTGCAGCAGTTGCCTCCCGAAAACAACCGCATAGTTAGGATGTGGGCAGCAGAGGGAGTGGAGCCGAGAAATTCAGCTGAGTCGCAGGCATTGATACAACGATACACAGAATATTGCAGTAGCCGCCGGTGTTTGGAATGTCCACTGGCATTCAGACTTATAAAAAGCAGGAAATGAAAACAACAGAAATATCAACGATATTAAGAGCTGTCGACAGCAGTACTGTCGACGATGAGGTTGAGGTGAGAAGCCTTCTCACCGACAGTCGCAAGATGAGCGAGACAGAAGGCACATTCTTTTTTGCAATACCTACTAAGAGAAACAATGGTGTGAAATATGTGTTCGGGCTTTATGGCAAGGGAGTGCGCAATTTTGTCGTCAGTTCGGGTGTAGAGGAAGCTGTGCGGGAGCGGTTGCTTGGTTTGGAGCGTGCCAATGTGTGGTTTGTCCGCGACGTGGTAGGCGCTCTGCAGCGAATGGCAGAAAACCACCGTCGCTGTTTCAATATACCTGTGATAGGCATAACAGGAAGCAACGGGAAAACGATTGTCAAGGACTGGATAGTGCAGCTTGTATCGCCCGACCACAACGTTGTGGCCAGTCCGAAAAGTTACAACTCGCAGATAGGAGTGCCCCTTTCGGTATGGAACATGTCGACAGACAACGATCTGGCGGTTTTTGAAGCAGGCATATCAGAGGCTGGAGAGATGGAGGCCCTGCGGTCGGTGATACAGCCTACGATAGGAATCTTTACCAATATAGGTCAGGCTCACGACGAGAATTTTCTGACAAGATATCAGAAAATAGCGGAGAAACTGCAACTTTTTGTTCATTGTGAGGTGCTTATATATTGTTTGGACCATCGCGACATTCATTCGGTAGTTTCGGAAAAGGAGAGTCTTCGCAGCCTGAAGCGTTTTACATGGGGAAAGTCGGAGGAAAACCCGGTGCAGTTGTTGTCGTCGCAGGTCAAGGAACCTCATACGTTGATGAAAATAAAGCTTAACAGCACATCGGATTTTGCTATAGGAGACAGGGTGTTTGATGTCGAGATACCATTTGTGGACAGCGCGTCTGTAGAGAATGCAATGCATTGCATAGCTCTTATGTGCTATATGGGCTACGAACCCGACGAGATAGCCTTGCGATGCAAGACCCTTATGCCTGTGGAGATGCGTATGGAAATGGACGAGGGCATAAACAACTGTTTGCTGATAAATGACAGCTATAGTTTGGATATCAACTCATTGTCTATTGCGTTAGATTTTGTGCAGCATGAGCAGCAACATTATAATAAGACGCTTATTATCAGTGATTTTGTTCAGTCTGGCATTCCTGAACAGGAGCTTTACTCGCAGGTGGCCAATCTGATTGTTCAGCGTGGAATCAACAAGCTGATAGGTATAGGGCCTGCGCTGATGCGCAATAGTTCGCTGTTTTCTGAAATAGCCACGTGTTTTTATCCGACAACCGATGACTTCTTGATGAACCATCCGTTTTCGGATTTTTATAACGAGACCATATTGCTGAAGGGAGCGCGTATATTTGGTTTTGAAAATGTGGCTAAGGTACTGCAGCGCAAGAGGCATGAGACAATAATGGAGGTAAACCTTGATGCGTTGGTAAACAATGTCAACTATTACCGTTCCCGCATCAAACCCAGTACAAAACTGATGGCGATGGTTAAAGCCTCATCGTATGGTGCCGGTAAGGTGGAAGTGGCAAATACATTGCAGTTCAATCATGTGGACTATCTTACGGTGGCATATGCTGACGAGGGAGTAGAGTTGCGCCGCAATGGCATAACGCTGCCAATTATGGTTATGAATCCGGAAGAAGAGAGTTTCGATAATATAATAAGGTACAACCTGGAACCTGATATTTACAGTTTCAGAATACTCAAACTATTTACTGAAGCGGCTCATAGATATGCCCACCGCGAGAGCAGGATACCGATACATGTCGAACTCGATACAGGTATGCACCGCTTGGGTTTTGATGTGCGTCAGATGGAACAGCTGTCGGTGGAGCTGCTAAGGGCAGACTCGCCACTTGAGTTGCAATCTATTTTTTCGCATCTTGCATGCAGCGAAGATCCTGAAATGGATGACTTTACACGCAATCAGATATCTTTGTTCCGCGAGGGTTCAAGCAGACTGAAGCGGCTACTCGGTAGGGAAGATATATTGTGCCACATACTAAACTCGTCTGGCATCACGCGTTTCCCTGAAGCACAGATGGATATGGTGCGGTTGGGAATAGGACTATATGGTATATCGCCAGAGACTGACGTGCAACGGATGTTAAAGCCGGTGAGCACTCTGAAGACACGCATTTCTCAGCTGAAAGATATACCTAAGGGTGATTCTGTGGGCTACAACCGTCGCTGGATAGCCAATCAAGATTCGCGCATCGCCATCGTTCCGATAGGCTATGCCGACGGGTTGTCGCGTCATCTTGGTTATGGAGCCGGTAGTTTCAGCATCAACGGCAGAACGGTGCCGATAATAGGCAGTATCTGTATGGACATGTGTTTTGTTGACGTTACAGGAGTGCCGTGTGAGGAAGGTGACGAAGTGATTGTTTTCGGATCGGCCGAGTCGCTATGCAACATGGCTGAGGCTGCAGGGACGATACCGTATGAAATCCTTACCTCTGTGTCGCCAAGAGTGAAGAGAGTATATGTGAGTGAATAATTAAAAGTATTGGTTTATAATGTGTTGTTTAATATGATAGTCATATAATAGTCCTTCGACCATGTTTACACAAAGAATGAAATTGGCTGATGTTATAGCCGCAAACCACAACATAATCCTTGTTTTGCCTCGATTTGGCATTCCATTGGGATTTGGCGAGAAGTCGGTGAAAGAGGTATGTGGAATGGCTGGAGTTCCGGTGGAATTTATGCTGATGATATGTAACTTGTATACTTTTGACGACTACATTCCTGACGTGGAGACGTTTGCATCTGTAGACATGAGCAGGCTTGTGCCATATCTGACGGCATCCCATCATTATTATACTCATGAACGTTTACCACACATAGGTAAGCATATCAAGCATATAGCAACAGGGATGGAACCTAAGTACGGGCAGATACTGAAGCAGTTCTACGACGACTTCCGCAAAGAGATAAACAACCATTTCCTGTGTGAAGAGCGTTATGATTTTCCAAAACTGCAAGCTCTTCAGAAGGGTGATATGGTTAGATCTACGAAGAGCCATTCGGAAAAGTCGCATGGTTTGTTGGTCGACAAGCTAAACGATCTGACGCAGATTGTATACAAGTACTTGCCAGGCAACGGTCTGCCAGAGGAGACAATGGAACTGGTTTTTGACATTCTTCAGCTCTCGTCTGACATACAGAAACATGCATTGGTGGAGGAAAAAATACTTATTCCTTATATGGAATGGTTAGAAAGGAGAGAGAGATGAAGTCTGCTGTATCGGTGCTAATAGTTGAGCCTTCAGATATTATTTGTCGGGGACTGAGAGCCATACTGGAGGATGCAGGTAACTACAATGTGCTTGCTCCTATGCACGAAGCAACGATGCTCGCTGAGCGCCTACCAGCCATCAGTCCTGATATACTTATACTTAATCCCACGCTTCTTTCGTCGACTCCGAAACAGCAGCTGGCCTCGTTGAGCCAGATGCGTCCGTCGATGGCTATACTGGCTCTTGTGTATCAATATGTAGAGAGTAATGTTATTTCGTTGTTTAGCCACATTGTCGACATTAGGCAAAGCAGTAGCGAACTGCTGACGACCCTTGTTGATGTCGTTGCGGAGACAAGGAATGAGCCTGAAAAAAATGATACAATTGAGAACTACGAGCTGAGCGATCGTGAGACAGATGTGCTTGTGCTTGTGGCAAAGGGTTTGAGCAGCAAGGAGATTGCGGATAGGCTAAGCATTTCGATCCATACAGTCAATTCGCATCGTAAAAACATCACTCACAAGACGGGCATCAAGTCGGTGGCTGGATTGGCTGTCTATGCAATGATTCACAATTTGATGGAGTGATCGTTGTCTCTATCAGAAACTAATTGCTCTGTTTTGTTTCGAGCTGCTTTGCCAAGAACTCGGTGCACTCTTCGAAGGTCTTGAAGGTGTGTTCTTCTGGTACTACTTCGGGTATGAGGTTCATGGTCTTGAGCATATACATAGGCTGCGGCTGAATGATGGTCATGAGAACCATGATGCCACGAGCCTGTAAGTCCTTGATGGCGGTTTCCATAGCGTAGAGTCCTGACTGGTCCATGAAGCTGACAAGCCGCATTCGGATGATTACGATTTTGGCGTGGTCGGGAACGTCGTTCATGACCTCTTGGAATTTGGTGATGGTTCCGAAGAAGATAGGTCCGTTGAGACGTTGTATATATATGTGTTTCCGCATCTCGTCGGTGATGCCGCCTTCATCGCTCCAGGGACTTTCTTTGTCGAATCCTGTCATCACAGAAGAGCTGTAACCTCCTTCAACTAAGTCGCTGGCACGTTTCATGAAAAGCACGCAGGCGATGACCATTCCGATGCCTACAGCGGTAAGGAGGTCGACAAAAACTGTCATGACAAAGACAACGATAAGTACGAAGGCGTCGGCTTTGGGGATACGAAGAAGATCTTTGAAACCTTTAAAGTCGATGATGCCCCAACCAACGGTGATAAGAATGCCGGCAAGGACTGAGAGGGGCACGTACTTGACAAGGCTGCCCAATCCAAGAAGGATGGCAAATAGAAACAGCGAATGGACCATGCCGCTGAGCTGGGTCCGTCCACCGCTTTTGACGTTGACAACGGTACGCATAGTGGCACCGGCACCGGCAATGCCGCAGAAGAGGCCGCTGATGGTGTTGCCAATACCTTGTCCGATGAGTTCACGGTTGCTGTTGTGGTGTGTTTTTGTGATGTTGTCGGCAACGACAGAGGTAAGGAGGGTGTCGATACTGCCGAGACCGGCGAGAGTGAGTCCGGGGATGACGCTTGCTTTGAGGATTGCAATCCAGTCGATGCCAGCGAGGTCGATGCCCTCATTGGCGAAGAACGGGACAGGAAGCCCACTTGGAATAGTGCCGATAGTGAGTTTCTCGGGCATGTCAATAAAGAGCGATATTACGGTCATTACTACAAGTGCAACCAGGGTGGCAGGTATTTTTTTTGTGATGAGAGGGAAAATATAAATGATGGCGATAGTGCCAAGTCCGAGCCAGAGGGCATTGATCGATATGCCGTCGGCCACACGAGTGGGCAGCTGCGTTATCATGTCTATGGCGAGGACTGGTGATTTAAGTCCGATGAGCGGGTATATCTGCTGAAGGATGATGATGACGCCGATGCCGCTCATAAATCCTGAGAGCACGGGGTAAGGAATATAGCGTACATATTTGCCTATCTTTATTATACCGAACAGAATCTGGAAAAGACCGCAGAAAATGCCGGCCATCGACATGGCAAGCAGGACTTCGGAGAAGGATCCTCCCGACGAAGCCCAAACACCGGAGATGAGCGATGCGGTGATGACGGTCATGGGACCTGTCGGACCGCTAATCTGCGAGTGTGTGCCGCCAAAGAGAGCTGCAAAGAATCCGAGTAGGGTTGCTCCGACAAGGCCGGCCAACGCTCCCATGCTGCTTGCTGCGGGATGGTCTATGCCGCCGAAGGCCTGTATGCCGAAGGCCAGAGCTAAGGGGAGAGCTACGATGCCTGCGGTTATACCGCCAAAAATGTCACCTTTGATGTTTTTAGTGCTTATGATTGCCATGGTTTGATGGGTTGTTTACTGATTGTTAAAGTGTTAATATTGATTTGCGCGTGGAATTGTTTTGCAAAAATACTAAAAAAGTATTGATATTTGCAGTAGTGGAAAATAATCTGGATAGAATTGCGTTATAAATGAATATATGCGAGGCAATGTGCATAGTTGTCGGCCGAGCTTTTTGAATGTGTCATTTATAAAATGTAATATGAGGAAAATACGTACTGTTGCCGCTGTTGTGGTTTTTCTGTGTATCACAGCGATGTTTCTTGATTTTACCGGGGTTTTGCACCATTATTTTGCCTTGTTGGCAAAGATGCAGTTTTTCCCTGCCGTAATGGTTGGGAATGTGATAGTTGTTTGTTTCATTTTGTTGGTAACCCTTTTGTTTGGCCGCTTTTACTGTTCGATAATGTGTCCACTGGGTGTGATGCAGGATGGATTCAACTTTGTTGCCCGCAAGGTTAAGAAAAACCGTTTCAGTTATGTGAAGGAGCGTCCATGGCTTCGATATTCGATACTGGGAGTGTTTGTTGTGCTGATTCTCGTGGGTTTGAATGCGTTGGCTGCACTTATTGCACCGTATAGCGCTTATGGACGTATTGCTACGTCGTTGTTACAGCCCGTTTATGTATGGTTTAACAATATATTGGCCGCTATTGCCGAGGGACACGAGAGCTATGCATTCTATGAGCGAGATGTGTGGTTGAAAAGCGCTTTGTCATTGGGAGTGGCAGCTGTGACGTTGGTACTGATAGGTATTATGGCACTGCATCGTGGACGTACGTGGTGCAGCAACATCTGTCCGGTTGGTACGGTGCTGGGACTTGTGTCGAGGTTCTCGCTGTTCCGTCCCGAGATTGACGTTGAAAAGTGCAGGAATTGCCGCAAATGTGAGAAGAACTGCAAGGCATCGTGCATCGATATCGAAAATCATAGGATAGACTATTCACGCTGTGTGGCATGCATGGATTGTGTTGATGAATGCAAATTTGGAGCATTGGATTATGTCAGAGCGCGGAAGAAATCGTCGTCATCGGTCAGTGCATCCTCCGAGACGGTAGACACATCGCGCCGCGCTTTTATGGCTACCGCGTCAATGACTGCTGCCGCTGTCACGTTGCGTGCACAGGAACACAAGGTGGACGGAATGCTTGCTGCTGTGGATGATAAGCTGATCCCGCAACGCGATGTGGCGCTGAAGCCAGCAGGGGCAATAAGTCTCAGGAATTTTGATAAACACTGCACAAGTTGCCAGTTGTGCGTCAGCGAGTGCCCTAACGGAGTGTTGCGAGCCTCGGAGAAATTGTCGACCTTGTTGCAGCCGGAGATGTCGTTTGAGCGAGGCTGGTGTCGTCCGGAGTGTACGCGATGCGGCGAGGTGTGCCCGACAGGTGCGATTCATCCTGTGACGAAAGAGCAGAAAACGGACATCCATGTGGGATATGCAGTCATTGTTCCCGACAACTGTGTCGCATACAGGGACGGGGAACAGTGTGGCAACTGCGCCCGCCATTGTCCTGCAGGGGCTGTTGTTATGGTGGAGAGAGAGGACGGAGTGGCAGTCCCGTCTGTCAATACGGACAGATGTATTGGTTGTGGAGCGTGCGAATACCTGTGCCCGTCCCGCCCGTTCAGTGCAATATACGTCAACGGACGCGAGGTGCACATCGGTGGTTGAAGTGTTTGGACAAAGAACAGAAAGATAGAAAAAGAAAAGCCGCCAGGATTGGC